>NZ_JBEXGM010000016.1:0-176438 GCF_040607335.1 Streptomyces sp. NPDC005303
GCCCCGGAACTGTCTGACCGTCCGGTGCCAGCGATAGCGTGTCCGCACGGCGGGCCGCCGTGCGGACACGTCATGGGCTATCGCCCGTAGCAGAAGCCCGTGTGCCGGCCGTTCTGGCCGTTGGAGTAGTCGTATGCCTGGAAGTAGAACTTGGCGCTGGTCTTGGGGCCGAAGCGGCCGTCCACGTCCAGCACGTGGCTGCCCCAGTCACTGTTGATCTGCGTCTGGGCGTTCCTCACCGCCTGCTCGGTGTTGCCGCCGAAGTCCCGGTCCTCCACGATGCCCTGGCCGAAGCATGCGTTCAGGCTCTCCTGCACGACCAGTACGGCGAGGCCGTTCATCCCCCGGACCACGACGCAGTTGTAGTTTCCCGTTCCCGCGCCCACCGACGGCACATGGAGGTACCAACCGCCACCCACACTCACGTTGGTGAAGTTGGTGCACTGGGCCTCGGCGGCAACCGCCTTGGGCGCGACCTGCGCCGACGCCGTTCCAGGGCTACCCACCACCAGCGCCGGGACGGCCAGCGCCGCCACTGCCGCCAACGAAGCCAGGCTTGCCCGTCGTGTCGTTCGCATTGATTCCCTCTCCTTCGTCCCACGTCCCTCGCGCAGATGCGCGATAACGTGCGCCGCCGGGACCTTCCGCTCCGGTGGCCGGCGTGGTCGCCTCGGTGCACATGACGACGATGGACAGGAAGCCTTGCCACAACCTTGCCGGAACCTTGTTGCCCGTCCTGCCACCCCCGGAGAAGCGCGAGGTGAGGGCCGGGTCGGCGGTGCCGGTATCCGGCTGGTGGTGTTGCCGTAGCTGGTGGAGCCGGTCGCCCGCCCGTGGTGCTGATGCCGGTCAGGGTCGGCTACCGGCGGTGCCTACTGGACCAGCTGGACCTACGACGCCGTCGGCGACCACCTCACCCAGAGCCGGCACACCGGCACCGGCACCGACGCACCCCCGGCGCGGACCTGCCACGTCGTTTTCCCCGTCGAGGGTCGCGGGTTCACCGGCCGGGACTTACACGCTGAGCGCGGCGCGTACCGTCTGCTCGGCGCCCGTTCCGCCTTCGCCCGAGGAGGTCACCCGGCCTGCCTCCAGGACGTAGTACTGCTGCGCGGCCCGCATGGCGAAGCCGACGTGCTGCTCCACGAGGAGGACCGAGAGGCCGCCGCGTCGGGTGAGGGCAAGGATCGTCTCCTCGATCTCGGTGACGACGGACGGCTGGATGCCCTCGGTCGGTTCGTCGAGCAGCAGCAGCCTCGGCCGGGTGATCAGGGCGCGGGCGATGGCGAGTTGCTGCCTTTGCCCACCGGAGAGCAGGCCGGCGCGGCGACCGGACAGTTCGCGCAGGACGGGGAAGAGGTCCAGGGCCTCGGCGGTCGCTTCTTTGCCGTCGGGGCGTCCGTCGGATACGAGTTGCAGGTTCTCGGCGGTGGTCAGATGCGGGAAGGACTGCTGGCCCTGGGGGACGTACGCCATGCCGCGGGCCACGCGCTGGTGCGGGGCGAGGCGGGTGATGTCCTCGCCGTCCAGCAGGACCGCGCCGCTTTTCGGCTTGAGCAGGCCCATGGCGACCCGCAGGAGGGTGCTCTTTCCGGCGCCGTTGTGGCCCAGAACGGTGGCGACGGCGTCCTTCGGGACCGAGACCGTCACGCCGTGCAGCACGGTGGTGCGGTCGTAACCGGCCTGTACGGAACTGATCTCCAGCATGCGTCTCACGCCTCCTCGGCGACGGCGGCGGGGGCTTGGGGTGTCGCTTCGGGTTCGGGTTCGGAGGCGCGCCCGAGGTAGACCTCCTGGACCTTGGCGTCAGCCTGGACCTCGGCGACCGTGCCCTCGCTGAGCACCTTGCCGGCGTGCAGGACGCTGACGCTGCGGGCGAAGGAGCGCATGAAGTCCATGTCGTGCTCGATGACGACGACCGTGTGGTCCTCGCTCACCCGCTGCAGCAGCTCGCCGGTGGCCTCGCGTTCCTCGTGACTCATGCCGGCCACCGGCTCGTCGAGCAGCAGCAGCTTCACGTCCTGGACGAGCAGCATGCCGATCTCCAGCCACTGCTTCTGCCCGTGGGCGAGAATGCCCGCCGGGCGGTCGCGCAGCTCGGTCAGGCCCGTGGTCTCCAGCGCCTTCGCGACCGGTTCGGGGATGTCCTTGCGGCGCCGCAGCATCGTCCACACGCCTCGCCCGGCGCCCGCCGCGATGTCTAGGTTCTGCAGCACGGTCAGTTCCTCGAAGATGCTGGCCGTCTGGAACGTACGGCCGATGCCCATGCGGGCGATCTTCTGCACGGGCCTGCCCAGCAGGTCCTGGTCGCCGAAGCGGACGGACCCGGTGGCTTTCACCAGGCCGGTGACCGCGTCGACCAGAGTGGTCTTGCCCGCGCCGTTGGGTCCGATGAGGAAGCGCAGGTCGCCGGGGCGGATGTCCAGGTCGACGCCGTCGACGGCGGTGAACCCGTCGAACGTCACCCGCAGGTCGCGGACGGTCAGTCCCTCGCCGCTCATGCTGTCTCCCCAGAGGTACGGGATCGGGTACCGCCGCCGGTACGGCGCTTGCGCAGGACGGCACCCAGGGATGCCAGGCCGCCGGGCAGGAAGCCGACCGCCAGCACGAACAGCAGTCCCTGGAGGTAGGTCCACGCGGCGGGGAACTCGTCGGACAGCGTGCTCTGCGCCCAGGCCACGGCGATCGCGCCGAGCACCGCTCCCACCAGGGACGCCCGCCCGCCGACCGCCGCGCCGATGACGAAGCCGATGGAGGGCACGATGCCGATCAGGGCCGGGGAGATGATCCCGACGGCCGGGACGAAGAGGGCTCCGGCGAGACCCGCCATGCCGGCCGCGACGACGTACGCGACGAGCTTGATGTTCGCCGGGTTGTAGCCGAGGAAGCGCACCCGTTCCTCGGAGTCCCGTACGGCGACCAGGAGTTCGCCGTAGCGGCTGACGAACAGCTGGCGGGCGAGGGCCATCAGCAGGAGCAGTACGGCGGCGATGACGAAGTACACCATCCGCTGGTTGACCGGGTCGTCCAGCGAGTAGCCGAAGAAGCCCTGGATGTCGGTGAGTCCGTTGGTGCCGCCCGTGGTGGCCTGCTGGCCGACCAGCCAGATGGAGAGGGCGGCGGCGAGGGCCTGGCTGAGGATCGCGAAGTAGGCGCCCTTCACCCTGCGCTGGAAGACGAAGAAGCCGAGCACCGCGGCGACCGCCATGGGCAGCAGCACGGTCATGGCGAGCGCGAAGCCCGGGTTGGCGAAGGGCTTCCACCACCAGGGCAGCGCGTCGCCGGTGCCGTACAGCTGCATGAAGTCCGGCAGCTTCTCGCCGGTGGCGGCGGCGTCGGTGAGTTTGAGGTGCATGGCCATGGCGTAGCCGCCGAGGCCGAAGAAGACGCCCTGGCCGAGCACCATGAGGCCGCCTCGGCCCCAGGCCAGGCTGACACCGACGGCCACGATCGCGTAGCACAGGTACTTGGCGAGGAGGGAGAGGCGGAAGTCGGAGAGGGCGAGCGGGGCGATGCCGAGCAGGAGTACGGCACCGAGGGCGAAGCCCGCGGGCACCCGGAAGCGGTTCAGCAGGGGCGTGGAGCGCGGGGTCACGGTGCCCGGAGTCGTGGTCGTCATGCCAGGCTCCGGGTGCGCAGTGTGTACAGGCCCTGGGGTCGCCACTGGAGGAAGGCGACGATCGCCACCAGCACCACGACCTTGGCGACGCTGACGGTGGTCGAGTACTCGAGGACGGACTGCAGCACGCCCAGCGCGAACGCCGTGATGACGGCGCCCTTCAGCTGTCCGATGCCGCCGACGACCACGACCAGGAAGGCGTCCACGATGTAGTTGGTGCCCATCGTCGGGCCGATGGGTCCGACCAGGGTGAGCGCGACGCCGGCCACACCCGCCAGGCCCGAGCCGATGAAGAAGGTGATCCGGTCGACCTGTCCGGTGGCGATGCCGGACACCTCGGCGAGGTCGCGGTTCTGTACGACGGCCCGGATCCGGCGGCCCAGCGGGGTGAACCGCAGGACCAGGGTCAGGCCGAGGACGCAGAGGAGCGCGAGGCCGAGGATGAACAGGCGGTTGTTGGCGAAGGTGACCGAGCCGGCCGAGATGTTGCCGGTGAGGATGTCGGGCGCCGCCGTCTGCACGTTGGGAGCGCCGAAGACGTCCCGGGCCAGCTGCTGGAGCATCAGCGAGACGCCCCAGGTGACCAGCAGGGTGTCCAGCGGGCGGGTGTAGAGCCGCCGGATGAGCAGCCATTCCAGCAGCGCGCCCATCGCTCCCGCGACCAGGAAGGCGAGCGGCAGGGCGACGAGGAGGGAGACCCCGGCGCTGCTGATGGACTTCTGCAGGACGTACGTCGTGTAGGCGCCGGCCATGATGAACTCGCCGTGCGCCATGTTGATCACGCCCATCTGACCGAACGTCAGGGTCAGGCCGAGCGCGATGAGAAGCAGGACGGCACCGATGCTGATGCCGGTGAAGGACTGGTTGAGGACGACCGTCATGAAGCGGCTCCGGGTCGGGTACGGACGTGCGGGCTGCGGCGTGCGGGCTTGCCATGGGCGTGACCCGGCCCCGTGACGGAGCCGGGTCGATCCCGTGGGGCGTGGCTCAGGACAGGCCGGCGGCCCAGGAGTAGCCCTTGAGGTACGGGTCCGGCTTGATCGGCTTGCCCGAGTTCCAGACCTCCTCGATCAAGCCGTCGGAGCCGACCTTGCCGATGCGGGCCGTCTTGTACACGTGCTGGGTGGCGCCGTCGACGGTGACGCTGCCCTCGGGGGCGTCGAAGACGATGCCGTCGGATGCGGCCTTCACCTTGGCGACGTCGAAGGAGCCGGCCTTCTCGACCATCGCCTTCCAGAGGTAGACGGAGATGTAGGCGGCCTCCATCGGGTCGGAGGTCGGCTTATCCTTGCCGTAGGCCGCCTGGTAGGCCGCGACGAACTTCTTGTTCGCGGCGCCGGGTGTGGTCTCGTAGTAGTTCCAGGCCGTCAACTGGCCTTCCAGGTACTGCGTTCCGATGCTCTTGACCTCCTCCTCGGCGATCGAGACGGAGAGCACCGGCAGGCTCTTGGCGTTGAGGCCCGCGGACTTGTACTCCTTGAAGAAGGCCACGTTGCTGTCACCGTTGAGGGTGTTGAACACCGCGTCGGCGCCGGAGCCCTTGACCTTGTTGACGATGGTGCTGAACTCCGTGGAGCCGAGCGGCGCGTAGTCCTCGCCGACCACCGTCAGACCCTTGGCCTTCGCGTACGCCTTGATGATCTTGTTGGCGGTGCGCGGGAAGACGTAGTCGCTGCCGACCAGGTACAGCTTGGTCAGACCCTGCTTCTTCAGGTAGTCGAGGGCGGGCACGATCTGCTGGTTGGTGGTGGCGCCGATGTAGAAGATGTACGGCGACTCCTCCAGGCCCTCGTACTGAACGGGGTAGAAGAGAAGCGACTTGTACCGCTCGAAGACCGGCTTGACGGCCTTGCGGCTGGCCGAGGTCCAGCAGCCGAAGGTGGCCGCGACCTTGTCGTCCGTGATGAGGGCCTCGGCCTTCTCGGCGAACGTCGGCCAGTCGGAGGCGCCGTCCTGGCTGATGGGCTTGAGCTTCTTGCCCAGGACACCCCCGGAGGCGTTGATCTCCTTGATGGCGAGCAGCAGCGAGTTGTGGACCGTGACCTCGCTGATGGCCATCGTGCCCGAAAGCGAGTTGAGCAGACCGACCTTGACCGTGCTGCCGGCCGTGTCCGCCGTGGCACCTGAACCCGAGGACGTATCGGTGCCGGTCTTGGCGCCACAGGCGCTGAGGGCGGCGGACGCGCCGGCTGCCGAGATGCCGGCCAGAAGACCGCGTCTGCTGATGCTGAGCCCGGACATGCACAACCTCCTTGCCCCGAAGGGCGAAGCGAAGAGAGCGGAGTGACTCGTGAGAGCCGTGGGGGGGGGAGGGGAGGGACACGCTTCAGAAGCGGCGGCGTTGACGCACGGGTTCCCCAGCCGTTCCGGGGTGGCGTCCGGGCTGGTCGCTGAAGTGCGACCACAGCCTGCGAGGAAACTGTTTCCGGTGCGTTTCCCCGCAATTGAAGAATGGTTTCCAGCGGAAGTAAAATCGCGGGTAAAACACAGAAGCCGCCACTGGAGATGCCCGATTGACGGCATCGCAGTGGCGGCAATTAATGCTTCCTGCGGAAAGGATCAGTTTTCCCCGTTCCTCTTGTCAAGGGCCGGGCGATCACGGGTAGGCTCGGGAACCTGCCGACGGAACGAGCGGAGGAGCACGATGGCGAGGCAGCCCCAGGAACTGCTCTACCTGCTGACACGGGCCGAACGCCTCGCCGTACGCCGAGTGGAGTCCGTACTGGACGAGTTCGACTGCTCCGTGGAGGCGTGGCGGGTGCTCGACCTGCTGTCCGACGGGCAGGGCCACAACATGACGGCCCTCGCCGACCACGCCTTCCTGCCGGCCCCGAGCCTCACCAAGCTGGTCGACCAACTCGTCGACCAGAACTGGGTGTACCGCCGCGTCGACCCCGTCGACCGGCGTCGCGTACTGGCCCACCTCACCCCGCGAGGCATCCAGCGGTGGCAGTCGCTGGTCCGTGAAGTGCGGGCCGACTGGGGGGACTTGGAGCACTCGCTCCCGGGCGAGGAACTGGACGAACTGCTCGCACGGCTGGCCGAGGCCCTGGAAGGTCCGGGTACCCCGGGCAGGGCGGCCACCGGCCCGGTCCGCGTCACACCAGGTCGTGCGGAGCACGGAGTTGGGCGAGCACGTTGAAGTCGAGCCCGTCCGCCTCCGCCAGGTAGATGCGCTGGCGCACATGCCGGTCGCGGAGGTGGAGCAGGCCGCGCGGCCCCTCGTAGGAGACGGTCTCGGCGGCGGCGGAGATCGCCGAGACGTCCAGGGTGCGGGCCCGCTCGACGAGTGAGGCGAGCAGCAGCACACCCTCGTAGCAGGATTCGCCGAGGCTTCCAGGGGGCGGAGCCTCGATGCCGAAGCGGTCGGCGTACCGGCCGTGGAAGTCCAGGGTGTCCTGGTTCGCCAGCGAGGCGAAGAATCCGGCCGTGCTGAACAGGTCACGGGTCGCCTCAGGACCGCTTGCCATCAGCATGTTCTCGTCCATCAGCGTGCTCAGTCTGAGGCACCGCTGGTCGAGGCCGGAGGCGGCGAAGGCCCGGTTGAAGCGGACCGCGTCGCTGCCGACCAGCAGCATCAGCACGCCGTCCGCGTCCGCGTGCTCGATGCGCCGCAGCACGTCGCGGAAGTCCTCGGTGCCCAGCGGGAGGTACGCCTCGCCGCAGACCCGCCCGCCCCCGCACGCGCGGGCGTAGCGACGGGCCGCCCGGGCCGTGCGCCGGGGCCAGACGTAGTTGTTGCCGACGACGAACCATCGGCGCACCCGCCGCGTCTCGGCCAGGAGCCGCATGGCGGGCAGCAGCTGCCAGTCGGGCGTCTCACTGGTCATGAAGACACCGTCGGTGCGCTCCCCGCCCTCGTACAGGGCGGTGTAGACGTACGGCACCAGGTGCGCGACGCGCGGCGCCACCGCCTGCCGGACCGAGGAGATGTGCCATCCGGTGACACCGTGTACCACACCCGTCGCCACCAGGGCCTCGACCTCGTCGGCGACCCTCTGCGGGTCGGCGCCGCCGTCGACCTCCAGCAGCCGGAGCTCCTTGCCGAGCACACCGCCGGCCTTGTTGATCTCCTCGGCAGCCAGCCGCGCGCACGCCTCACAGGCCGGACCGAAGATCCCGGCAGACCCCTGCATCGGGTACACGAACGCGACGTTCAGGGTCGAATCGTCGGCCGTGAACCACTCTGGGGTGTGGAGGCTGAGCGGCCGGTGCATGGCCACATGATTGCGGGACAACCGTCAGCGCCCAAGCATTGTCCGGGATCGAGACCGATTTGTAGGCGTGAGGGGCAAGGTCGCCGCGCTCCTGCACCGCCCGGACTCCGGGACCGTGGTCCTCGACGGCAGCAATCAGGATGTTCCGCGGGGGCAGCGCCTCGCTCTCGCCCTGTCCGCGACCATCAATGCGCTGGACCCCGCCACTCTGGCCGGCGTGGCCGGTTTGGAGGGGACCTTCCTGAGAGGGACCCGGCAGACCCCCGCCAGTACGTCGGCCGTACGACCACCACGGCCGGAGTGCAGACGATCTCCTTGCGTTCCGAAGCGGTTGTGACGACCTCGAAAGAGAGCACCACGCCCTGATCCGGCTTCGCAGCCCGGCTGTGCCCCGCCTCGCCGTCCGGCTCGCGACTTCCACCCTCGTGAGCCAGACGGTCGAAGGAATCGTCGGCACTGGCTGAGCCCGACGAGCAGCTCGATTTCATGGGGGTGATCAGGCGCTCGGCGAGCACCGGCCCCCGGGCGCCGAACCGGCATACAGCAGTGGCGTCGGTCCGAGAATCATCCGCCGCTCGCCAGCGGCCCCCGCCGGGCCCCTTGGAGGCCAGAGCGCACCGACCGCCCGAAGCCGACGCACGCCGCCGCCGGTTCGCCGACACCCGGCGGCCGGGGCACCCTGAACCGCGGGGCCGCCTCACGCCGGGCCTGCTCCTCGGCCGTCGGGATACCGATCCCGACGGCGGCACCACCGTGACCCCGAAGGGATTCGGCCGGCCTCTCGCTCTGGTCCGGCTACTGTGACGTGTCCTGGTGGTCCGCCATGCTCAGGACGTCCTGTGAAGGGCGCACTCCAGTCGACAGGATCGACCGCGCACCTCCGTCAGCCCCCGGTCTCGATGTACCGGAACTCCGGACCGTAATTCTTCCCGCTGCCATCAGGCAGCGGAATCCGCATGAGCTGCTGTGCGGTTCCCTGAAGCTGGAACATCTGCCCGACGGATTTGTTCAGCAGTGTCGCCGCCGCGTTCGGTTGATCTGCCTGCCAGGCCCCTTCCAGGAAACGCAGCAGCGAGCTGTAGGACCGGTTGAATGTCTCGAGGAGTTCTTTCACCTCGGCAGAGACCGGCACCCCGCCCTGAGCCCAGCCGCCGCCGGGTACCGTTCCCATGGGCAGAGTGCGAGGCATGGGAATCTCATCACCTTGGAAGTCGAACCGCCGCGGGTCCTCCGAGACCTGGATCAGCTTACGCCCGTGGAAGATCTCACGAAAGCTATAGAAATGCGCCAGCTCTCCAGGTTTGCCCGGGAACGGGTTTTCCGGTGACGCGGCAGTACCTTCGCCCTGTTCCTTGATGATCTCGACAGCAGCCTCGACGTCATCGAACGACGTGAGCGCAACCACATCGTTCCCCTTGCCGTGGGACGACATGTTTCTGGTCACTTGCCGAGCGCCCGTGATCAGTCCCTGGTGACTCCGGAAGACTTCGAGGATTTCCGAATAGAAGTCCCCGATGGAGGTGTTTACTTTCTCGGGGTCGACGACGGGAGCATCGGGCCTCTCGATTTGCGAAAACATGTCGACCGTCTCCCGGGTGAGCCCAGCGAGGCACACCGTCAATTCGGGTCGCACGCCGCCCGGCAGGGGACCAGGGTATTTCGGCACCACACTCGCGTCAGCGATACGTGGCACGCCACCGATGGTGGTGAGCATGTTGCAGACGAGGCCCAGGTGGGACATCTCATCAAAAACGACTTCCTGGATCGTCGCGAAGACATCGGATCCTTGGTCTTGATCTTCGATCGACCAGAGTCCGCACAAATAAGGCGGGAGCGTGGCCAATTCCAACATGATGGCCTGCTGAAGGGCATTCTTCAGCCACACCTCGTCGTGTTCCTCCGCAGGCATCTCCATGAGTTCGACGATCATGTTGCTTCGATAGTTGAGGGCCGTGACCAACAGTGCACCCCTTCCAGTTCGCGAGCGTCCGAAGCAATCATGCAGACGGGGACCACGAGCCGGCCGCGTGCGGGATCGTCCCTGCGGGATTCCACCCATAAGGCCGAGCCGCCGAAGACACAGAGCCGACGCCGGGTGCGCCGCCGTCGCTGGAATTTCGCGTTTCAACTTCATGCCCCGCGCCGGGCAGCCGTCATGGCGTCTCGTCACGCCCACTCAAGTCGCATATTCCATAAACACAACTCAAGATAGACATCGGGTCCCGTGCCGCCCTCATCGGCTTTCCGACACCTCACCGGCGCTTCCCGGCCCCACGCCGGACGGACCCCCCGGAACTCGACGAAGGGAGCCGATATGCCCGTCGACCTCAGCAGCCAACTCTCGTGGAAGAACGCCACCGGTGACGCCGCGACCATGCTGGAGAACCTGCAGCCGAACATCCTGAAGGGCCACGTCCGCGAGCATCTCCACATCCTGCTGCTGCAGTTCACCGAGAGCGAGGCGGGCGCCCCGGCGGCTCGGGCGTTCCTGGCCGGACTGCTCCCCCTGATGAAATCGGCGAAGGCGCAGCTCGAGGAGGTTGAGGAGCACAGGCTGCGCGGAGTATCGGGCACGCCCTATGTCGGGGTGGGTCTGACGAAGGCGGGCTACGACAAGCTGGGCCTGCCCCATGCTCCCCCCGACGAGGCCTTCGGACGGGGGATGCAGGCCTCCGGCACCAGGGAGAAGCTGCGGGACCCGGAGGTCACCCAGTGGGAACCCGGGTTCCAGGAGGCGATCCACGCCGTCGTCCTGGTCGGTGACGCCGAACCCACCCCCGCCGACGATCGGCTCCGGGAGGTCGAGGCGCTGCTGCCCGGCTCGATCCGGGTGCTCGGCAGGGAACGGGGACGCGGCCTGCACGACGAGGCCGGCCGCGGGATCGAACACTTCGGCTATGTCGACGGCCGGAGCCAGCCCCTGTTCCTCACCGAGGACGTGGACGACGAACGCCGCCGGACGGATGGGACTTCCGTGTGGGATCCGGCCCAGCCGTTGGAGCGCGTTTTGGTCGCGGACCCGGCCGCCCCGGACCCCGCGACGGACTTCGGCAGCTACTTCGTGCTGCGCAAGCTGGAGCAGAACGTCCGGCTGTTCAAGGCGGCCGAGGAGGAACTCGCCGACACGTTGAAGCTCGACAACAGCGACCGCGACCGGGCGGGCGCGATGCTCGTCGGCCGGTTCCGGGATGGCACCCCGCTCACCCTGCAGGGCACGGCCGGAGCGCACAGCCCCGTCATGAACGACTTTGTCTACGCCAGCGACGGCGCCGCCGACAAGTGCCCCTTCCAGGCCCACATCCGCAAGACCAATCCGCGCGGGTCCGGCGGCTTCGAACCGCCCGAGACAGAGCGCGGCCACCTCATGGCACGACGGGGACAGACCTACGGGGAACGGGTCGAGGGCGACCTGCCCGAGAGCGGGGTCGGCCTGCTGTTCATGGCGTTCAACTCGGATCTGAACAACCAGTTCGAATTCACCCAGGCCAGTTGGGCCAACTTCGCCGGTTTCCCGGACTCCGGCGACGAGCCGCAGCCCGGCCTCGACCAGGTGATCGGCCAGGGGGACCGGCCGTCGGCACACTGGGCGCGGGTCTGGGGCGAGGAGGAGGACCAGGAGGCCCCGGCAGCCCAGCAGGCCGTGACGATGAAGGGAGGCGAGTATTTCTTCATGCCCTCGCTCCCCTTCCTGCGCAGTCTGTCCTGAAGCCGGCACCTCAGGCGGCAGGCGGCCCCGTCGGTCGCGCCCGGAGCCGTCTCCGCGTGTGCGGGGACAGCTCCCGGTCCGGGGGAGCCCGGGAGTGAGATTCCCCGGGGCGACTCGACTACCAACCGATCGCCCCCATCACTACCCCTACTGCCGCGGCAGCCGTTCCCTGATTTCCGTGGCGGCCAGTTCCGAGGTTGCGAACCGGTAATCCACCAAGGACCCGCCAAACACCACGGGGACGAGGGACTCGAGGAACTCGAACCCACGGCCGACGGAGTCCATTGGGGACCTCGGCGGCCATGGCCGCCGTGCGGGGTGTCGGTGTTCAGCGCAGGGCTGCCACGGCCGCGTTAAGGATGCGATGCAGGACGGAGACCGGGATCGCCGGGTTGGTGACCGCTGCGCATGCTGTGTCGCGGTCGTGCAACAGCCCAGCCAGGACGCGGGCCGGCAGCCGCGGATTCCGCAACGCGGTGTCGCGGACGTAAGCCTCCGGGTCGTTCAGCAGCCGCACCGCGTCGGCCGGTGACAGCCGGGGGTCCTCAGCCGCGCGGCGGCGCACCTCGGCTTCGGGATCCCGGGCCAGGCGCGCGACGTCGGCCGGTGTCGACTCCGGATCGTCCAGCGCCAGGCGGCGCATTCGCCCGCTGAGGTCGCCGGTGTAGCGCAGCAGGCCCGTACGGGGGAAGTTGGGGTGGCTGCGGGGCCGGTCGGGGTGGCTGAAGCTGCCGTCCCACCAGCGCCAGACCTCCAGCAGCAGATCGGCCGGCGCCTCTTCGCACGATTCTGCCAGGAACAGGCGGACCACCCGGTCCTCGTCCCGCGCCAGGCGCGCCACGACATCCGGCGGGAGGTGCCGCGCTCGGGCCACACTGCGGCGGACCAGCGGGTGGGACGACGCGGCGAGACGGCGCATCGCGTCGGCGTCGCCGTGCAGGTCCTCGACCCAGGGCAGAGTGTGCGACATCGACGTCGGGTCGAAGTCGTGGCGCACCGCCGCACGTTGCTCCTCCGTGAGGTCGGAGCGCAGCGCCACCGCGGAACGGATGTCGTCCTGCGGGTCCTTTGCCAGCATGGCGACGCCCTGCGCGCCCAGGCCCGGGTTGGCAGCCAGCGCCCGACGTACCTCCGTGTCCCCGTCCTGGACCAGCTCCGCCTCCAGGTCGGGTGCGAGGCGGCATCGTTCGAGCGCCCGCCGCGGGTCGGGCAGGGCGGCGAAGACCTCGCGAGGCATGGGTACACCGGTGTGGTGGGCGAGCAGCGCAGCCGTCCGCACCGCGTAGTCGGTGTCGGCCAGCAGCCGCTCCCGCAGCGGCGCAGCGAGGTCCTCCCACCGGGCACAGGCCGCCGCCCGCACCCGGGGATCGGCGTCGGCCGCGAGGCCAGGCAGGTGCCGTGCGGGCATCCCCGGGAGTTCGGCGGCCCCCGCGCGGGACGGGCCGGCGAGGAGGTCGTCGTAGAGGTCCTCGGGGAGTTCGGCGCCCCAGATGCAGGCGCGCTCTGCCCAGAGCAGGCGTCGACCGGGCGATGGCTCGGCGCGGATCAGGTATACCCACTGATCGGACGTGAGCTTGGGCCGGAAGGTGTCGGCGGGCCTTGACCGCACCCGCGGATCGGGGTGCGCCACGGCTGCGTCGAGGACGGCGGGCCGATCGCATCCGTACAGAAAGCCCTCGTCCACATCCAGCAGCCGGATCAGCAGGTCGTCCGTCGCGGCCGGGTTGGACCCGATCCCCTCCGCCCAGTGCAAAGGCCACGCACGTCGGCCGGGCACCGCCGCCCACACCTCGGCGCGTTCGGCCTCCGTCTCGCGTCCGGCGGCCGCGGCGGCCTCCTCCAGCCGCTGCGGCAGCCGGTCGAGTGCCGTCACCCGAGGCCCGTCCGCGCCGGGCACCTCCGCCAGCAGCACCTCCCCGTCGAGGGAGAGCGCCACGAACCCCAGGTCGCCGGTCAACTCCGGCACGCCGTTCCCGGCGTACCGGACCCGGGTCCACCAGGAGTCGTTGCCGCCGATCCGGTACCCGAGCACGGCCACCAGGAACTCGCCCTCGACATCGCAGAGGCGGCGCCACCACGCGGCATCGAACGCTTCGAGGTCCACGCCGTCCGGCGCCGCGATCCCCCGCGCGATCCGCCAGCCGGCCTCCGGCGGGAGCAGGCTGCCCGGGCGGACGTCCCCGACGACCGTGAGTCCGGCGCGTGCGAGTAGTTCATGGAGTTTCTCTCGGCGCTGCACGCGGTCATGATCCCCGCCGATTCTCGGTGAGACAAGGCCCTCAGCCCAGGCCCAACCGACCCTCACCTGCGTACACGTCATTGACTGCGAGGTCGTTCGACGGCGCCCGCCCGACCTGCCCCTGTCGGGACGGGGACTGCTTCGAGCCGTCATGAATCTTCACGAAACGGGGCCGCCAGGTTGGAGCCGTGGGCCCGTGGTCTGCAAGGACTGGTCCAGGCAGTGGAGGACGAGAACGGAAGGTGGAGCGCATCCCCTATGAGCTTGCGGCGATGGTGGCGTGCTGAACCAGGCGGGGAGGCGCACCCCGTACGCCCACGCACCACTACATATCCGAGACCGACAAGGGGCTCGACTATGTACTCGTCGCCACTTCTGCTCCGCCGAGGCCACTGGGTGGGCCACAGCGCTTTCCGCGTATACGTGCACGACAGCATTCCCGGCGTGCGGCGTCACCGTACGTGTGAGCGATCGCCACCACCCCATCGCCTGACGTAACTCCATCGGCGTGATGCGTATGGGTCTTTGGGCTTGGGCAGGTCCGAGGGATCCGTTTCCGGGCAATCCGCAGTGTCGGCTCATTGCGGAAGAGTGGTCCGAGGGGGCTGTGCAGTGGCATCGGTGGTGGTGGTGCACGGGGTAGGCCGACAGTTCTCAGGACCGGAACTGCTGCGAGGCCCCGTCGCGAACGCGGTGTGCGACGGAGTGAAACTTGCGGGCGCACCGGTGCCCGACGCCCAGGTGGGGCGGGTGGGACACCGGACTGCGCATAGACCTGGGTCGCGGCGTGTCGATCGGATCAGCCGAGGACGTAGGTCTCATCACCGAAGTCGGTGACAATCTTCAACTTGCCGCCGAGCGCCTTGACCTAGGCGGCAAGGGCGTCGACCTCGCTGCGCTCCAGTTGCCCCTTCTCGGTGCGCGAGACGCAAACCTGGGTGACGCCCATGGCTTCTGCAACCCGGACCTGTGTGGTGCTGCCGCTTCCGCAACTCGGCAAGACGGTGGAGACGGGAGGCCAGGACCATCGGCTGCGCCCCCTTCCACAGGAGAGGGTCGAGTACCCATCGGGGGCTGTTTCCTCTTCGGGGGTTTCCTTGCCCCTCAGCCATCGCCGGGACGCTCTCCACAGCAATAGTCCTCCACAGCACAGACGACGGCCGACATCTCCCTACGCGCACCCGCCGTGCCGTTGTCTGCACTGCCACCGCTGCTGGCCGCACTCAGTTCCTGCTCGCGCCCACCGCGGTGGCGGACGTCCGGGTGAGGATCTCGCTCGCCTGGTCGATCACTGCCCGCGAGGCGTCGTTGAGGCAGGCGTAGCCGCCCCGTGTCTCTCCCCCGTCGTCGGCCCGCGGCCGGACGGCGGTCAGTTGCCGGTTCCCTCCCGCCCGTTCGCACCAGTCGTCGACCGGGTACACCTGACGCACCGTCACGCGCGCGTCGGTGTCATCGCTCCGGACGTAGAACACCAGTACCGCGCCCGCGCTGAGAGGGGTCAACGGGGACCGGGAAACCGGACTGAACGAAACGATGGCACGGGCCCCTGAACGCGCGCCCGCCGGCAGGACGACCTGCCACCCCCGACTCGGCTCCCGGGACAGACCGGCCCGCGGGATGTCGGCGAACCCGGGCGGCGCCCAGGATGCCGGCGGTGCTGCCGCAGTTTGCTCCGCAGGCGGGGAGGAGGGCCAGGTCTGCACCACCACGCCGACCGCCGCGACGACGACTGCGGCGGTGGCGCCCGCCAGCCAGATACGACGACGGCGCCGGTACGCCGTCACCCGCTGCCGGATCTCCTGGACCCGCCGGGGATTCGAGCCCGCCGGAGTGGCCCGGGCCAGCATCAGACGCAGCAGTTCCTCTTCCGGCCCCTGTGCCGTCTCTTCTTCCCGACGCGTCACGGCTGTTCACCGACTTCCAGGAGATGTGACGGCGTGAGCTGGTGGCGCAGGAGCCGAAGCGCTTTGGCGGCCTGGCTCTTGACCGTGCCGGGACGGCAGCCCAGCACCTGGGCGGTCTCCTCCACACTCAGGTCCTCGAAGTAGCGCAGTACCACCACCGCCCGCTGCCGTGGCGGCAGTTGACGGATCACGGAGGCCAGCGACTGCTCCAGATCGATGTCGGCGAAGACGTCCCGGGCCGGGGAGACCTCCGGGAGGTCCCGCGTGGGTGTCTCGCCCCGCCAGCGCCGTCGCCACCAGGTCGCGTAGGTGTTGACCAGCGCCCGGCGCGTGTACGCCTCCGGGTTGTCCCCCGCAATGCGCGACCACTTGGGCCACACCCGGGCCAGGACCGTCTGCAAAAGATCCTCCGCCGCGTGCGCGTCGCCCGTCAGGAGCCATGCGGCCCGGTACAAGCGGTCCCCGCGGGTGGCGACGAAGTCCTCGAATCCCGGCTCGCCGTCCGCCGCCGATTGGTTCACTCCGTCGCGCCCCTGCCTTCGTCGTCCCTCCCGTACCCCGTCAACCACACGGCGTGGCCGAACGGTTGCCTGCTCGGGCGCAATAAACTGTCCGGTCGCCATCAACCCAGCGCCGCCGTGAGGGCCTTGGATCCGCCGACAGCCGCTGCCCGCAGAGAGGTGCGGGCCAGGTCGAGGGTGATCGTCGGCCGGTCGGCGGCCCGCTGGGCGAAGCCGCGGTCGGTCCCCGCGATGATCAGGGCGAGTCGGTGTCCTGCCGGGACGATGTGGTCGGTGGCCGCGAGGTCGAGAGTCAGAGTGCAGGGCTTGCCGGGCGTCAGCGCCGCGACTTTGTGGGCGTCGGCACAGGTTCCCAGGGCGGCCCAGCCCCGGCTGAAGACGGTGGAGGTGACGTGCGTGGTGTCGGCCTCCGTCTGCTTGTAGCAGGCGCTGTCCGCGGTGGTGCTCGCGCCCCAGCAGGTCCGGCCGACGAGCGTGGTGATGCCCAGGCCACCGGAGCCGTACTGCCGGATGGTCGCCGGTCCGATGTCGACGAGGACGGCCGACAGGCTGGCCGTGGGCGTCGTCGGGATCGCGGTGACGGTCAGCTCGGGTGAACCCGTCAGGTGCAGGGCCTTGCCGAGCGGCCGGGTGAGGAAGCCGGCCTTGTCCGGGGTCGAGGTGGCGGCCTGCTCGGACCAGTCGAGTTCGCTGTGGCCCTGGTCGTCGGTGAAGGTCGCGGTCCCCGTGCCGGGTGACGTGCCGAGGGTGCCCACGCCTTCTTTCGCGCCCCCGCCGGGGCTCAGCGTCACGGACGCGGCTGCCCTGGGTGGCCAGACGGCGTCCGTGGTCCAGTGGTCGGGGGTGCGCTCCACGTCAGCCATCGGCGCGCGGTCGATTCCGTTGTCGTAGCCGAGGAGTTCGTGGTCGAACCAGCGGTGCAGCGTGTCCACCCACTGCGCGCGACGGTAGTCGAAGGGGTCGACGTGCCCGGTCTGGCTGAGCCAGATCTTCCGGTGCACCCCGGCCTTGGCGAGGGCGTCCCACCACCGGCCGAACTCCTTGGGACGAACGGCGAGGTCCTGCAGACCGTGCACGACGAAGACACTCGCCCTGACCTTGTCCGCAGCGGCCACGTAGTCCCGTTCGCTCCAGATCGGCGACCAGTCACCGGACCGGGCCGCCTGGTCGCCCAGCGGCTTGTTCACCGCGGCGCAGCGGGCGCCGGTGGCGTCGGTCTCGACCGTGCGGATCAGCGTGCCAGGGGTCGGGGCGCTGCCGACCAGTTGGACCCCCTGGGAGAAGTAGGCGTCGTACCAGGAGGAGATGGAGCTGATCGGGACGATCGTCTTCAGCCCGCGTACACCGGTGGCGGCGACGCCGTTGGCGACGGAGCCGTCCCAGCTCTTGCCGATCATGCCGGTGGCGCCATTGGTCCAGGACGCGGCGGCACGCTGGGATCCGGTACGGGTGGTGTAGGCGTGGGCACGTCCGTTCAGCCAGTCGATGACGACCTTGGCGGACTGCACGTCGATACGTCCACCAGCGTCGGTACAGCCGTCGGAGCGGCCGGTGCCGGGGAGGTCGACGGCGACGAAGGCATAGCCGCGGGGCACGAAGTAGTTGTCGTAGAACAGCGGCATCCGGATCAAACGGCCCTCGGCGTCGTACGTCTTCTTCTGGCTCTCGTTTCCGCGGCCGCAGCACGAGTAGTAGGGGCTGGCCTCCATGACGACCGGGATCTTGCGGCCCTTCGCCGCGGGTTCGCCCGGACGCACGATGTCGACGGCGACCCGGTCCTCCTTCCCGTCGCCGTCCGAGTCGAGTCCGGTGCCGACCCAGACGCTCTCCCGCACGGCCTTCTGGTACGAGTACACCGCTTTGCTCTCCCCGGACAGGCCCGGCTCTCCCGTCCGGGACCCGTCCGGCCCGCTCACCGCCGGAGAGGCCGACCCGCCCGTCTCCGCCGTCGAGGGACCTCCCAGGAAATGGACGCCGGCCAGCAGCACGGCGGCCACCGTGGCTGCGATCACCGCCACGGTCAGCGGCGCGCGCGGCCCGCGTCGGCGAGGTGACGCATCGGATCGGTGGGAGGGCATGGACGCAGCCTTCGGTCGCTCGGCATTCGGACACAGGGCAGACGACTCCGCACGATCGCGGGGCCACCGCCTCCATGCCGTCAACAACCTGGGTACCGTTGGAGGTTGCCCTGTTCCGGAAACGTCTGCCGGCCACCCCTGCTCCAGCCGCGTGCGGTACGGCCGGCCTCGGCCCCGTCCCCCGCGCGACCGTGCGCGGCAGCGGGGGGCTCGCCGCACTCGCCGCTGTCAGGCCCGCGAAGCCGAACGCGGGGCCGGTGGCGAGGAGCGTGGCGTTCGTGCCGTCGAAGTGCAGGGTGCCGACGAGGTGGAGCAGGCCATGGGCGCGGCGGCGGTCAGGGACGGACGAAGCGGTCGCGATACCCGTGACGACGACGGCGAAGCTCGCGCCGCGCAACCAGCAAATAGGACGACGAATCGGCCCGGCGGCACCGTCGGCCCGGACACCGCTGCGTCACCCCGGCCCCTGTCCGGCCCCTGAGCCTCCTTGAGGGGCTCCCGAGCCCCTGACAGCCGGCGTCCGTACAGTTCGGGCAGGGTTGAGCAGGCAGAGCACCGGGCTCAGACAGCGTGATGAGACGCTCCCCTACAGAAGCGTCATCACGAATGCGGACCTCATCCGTGGTAGAGCACGCGAACGGCGTACGCGTCGGCCGGGAGGCCGATCAGGTAGTCGCTGAAGTAGCGGCGCCGCTCGGCGTTCGCGACGTCCAGCCAGCGCCCGTCCAGGGTCAGCAGGGCGTTCGAGGGCAGGGCGGAGTCCATGGCGTGGCGTACCAGGGAGTCGCGGTCGTCGCCCAGGCTGGCGACCGGGTCGTCGCCCACGAGGTCCTCCAGTTCCGGGGTGTCCAGAAGGGCCGCGATGGCCGGCTGCGTACGGAAGTCCTCCAGCGCCTGGGCACGTGGGTAGTTCTCGGGATCGGCGAAGTGCCGGGCCCAGTATTCACTCGCGGAACGGACGGGCGGGTAGGCCTTGGCAAAATCCCGCCACGCGTCGAAGGCTCGGCTCGCTTCGGCGGCCGCCCGCGCACGCGGCGTTTCGAGGTCCAGCAGCCCGCGTGGTCCGCCGTCGCACAGCGTCGGCGGAACGTTGCGCGGCTCTCCGGACAGGGCTTTGGCACCCCGGATCAGACGCGGGTCGTCCTCGTGCCCCGGGACGACCAGGAACTCGCAGCCCCGACCGTCGATCTGCCAGTAGTCCCACCAGGTCTCGACGTCCGGATCACCTACGCCGGCGTCACGGTTGTAGTCGAACGGCGCCATCGCCGCGGTGATGGCCTGGACGACGTCCCCCGGGTCGCACGGGGGAACACACACCGTCACCCGCTCTTTTGCCATAGCTCTCTCCTTGGCCCGTTCAACTCATGCCGTCGGCGGCGGATCGCAGGACACGAGCCATCCGTCACAGCCCCGCTGCCATGAGCGTGTCGCGTCCCAGATCATGTACAGATCGCCGACGACGCCAAGACCGCCCATGAGCCTACCCGCTCTGCTTCCCCCGCCCGACCTGGGCTCGGACGGCGCATCGGGCACGCTGGGAGCCCTCCCGGTGACCTCGCCGGGGGTGATGCGGACGGTCCCACCGTTGATCTTGCGGACCAGCGGCTGCACGCGGTGCGTGTCGAAGGCGCCGTCCGGCCAGATCACGCGAACGTGCTTGTTGCCGACGAACTTGTCCCGGATCGCCTCCGCCTCGGCTTGGCTCTTCGCGACGTAGACGACGTTCTGGGTCTGGCCCTTGGCATTTCCGTTCATCTTGCCCGAGACCGTGTTGGCGGTGTTGTCGGGGTCGAACACCCTGGCGTTGCTCTCGTTGGCGTCCCAAGTATCGACGCTGACGATCTTGCCGTTCTTCCAGGTGACCTTGATGTAGTCCGCCGTGGTGCCGGCAGCGACGTGGTCACCGTTCGGACCGTGCCACAGACCCTTCTTGGGCAGCACGCCCTGGTCGTCTTGCCACAAGTACCGGGATCCACTGCCGTTCTTGGAGCCGTCGTAGTACTTCCCGCCGTTGCGCAGGTCGTCGTTCATGTAGTCGAACGCGACCTTCTCCGAGGCGTTGTTCGACGGCCCGGTCAGTGTGTGCGGGACGCCGCGCTCGTCGTAGATGACCTGGCGGCCGTTGACCGTGCTCTGGGTGAGTGCCTGGGTCTTCTTGACTTCCGTGGGCACAATCGCCCGGATGATGCGGCCGCCCCGGCAGACCGCCGTGCCCTCCCAACACTCCATGGGCTGCAGGCCATCCGGGTCGCTCTTGGTGACCGGGTTGTTGTCCGCATAGGAATAGCCGTTGATCTGCAGCGGGTCGGACGGGTCGATGACCGGGTCGGCGGAGAGGAAGCGGCCTGTGGACTGGTCGTACTCGCGGGCGCCGAGGTGAGTGAGGCCCGTGGCGGAGTCGTCGATGCCGGTGCGCAGGTAGGAGCGATTGTTCGGCCAACTGAAGGGCTGGCTGCCGCGTGTCTCGCCGAAGGGCTTGACGAAGCGGCGGGTGAGGGTCTGGCCGCTGGTCTCGTCCACCGCCGTGGTAGCGGTGCCGAGTTGGTCGGTGAGCAGGATGCTCAGCTTGTGGCCGGTCGTGCCGCCGTACTTGTTGGAGCGGACCACAGTGGGCGCGCCGGTCTGGGTGTAGCTGCGGGAGGCGCCGACGATGTTGCCGTTGATGTCGGCGCTGACCTCGGTCTCGCCCAGGTAGAGGATGCTGCCGGCGGCGGTGTGCTCCAGCAGACGGTTGCCCGCGCCGTCGTAGACGTACGTGGCGCGGTCGGCCGGGGTCCACTGCTGGGCGGTGGTGGCGTTGCAGGTGTAGAGCTGGAGGTCGGTGCCGTCCGCGTCGTTGGAGCTCGGCACGTCGACGCACTTGCCGGAGGCCGCGTGGTAGAGGCTTTTGTCGGAGGTGCGGACGGTGAACTTCTGGGCGCTGCTGCCGTCGCAGGTGGCCAGCAGGATCTTGGTGCCGTTCGCGGTGCCGGTGGCGCTCGCGCACTTGCCGAAGATCCGCAGGGTGTCGCCGGTCGTCCGCCACTGCTGGGCGCGGGAGTTGTTGCACCGGTAGAGCTGGACGGGGTTGCCGTCGGCGGAGGAGCCGTTGGCGTCGTTCAGGCACTTGCCGGACAGGCCGACGACCGCTCCTGCGCCGTCACCGGCACCCTTGACCTCGGTGACCTTGTCCTCGGCGTTCCAGACGAGGTTCTGGGTGCCGCCGGGCAGCGTGCGGGTCTCGGCGTTGCCGACGGCGGTGTACGTGTAGCTCGACGCGGTGCCGGTGGAGGGGGTGACCTTGGTCAGAGTGTGTGGCTGGCTGAGGGTACCGGTGCTGTTCTGGACGCCGTATGTGTACGCGCTCTTGACGACCTTCGTCGTGTCGGCGGGGTCGTGCTCGGTGAGGCTCGCCCGGTTGCCGATCGCGTCGAAGGTGAAGGACTGCCAGTAGGCGTTGATGTCGGCGGACACCGTGCCGGAGGCAGGCGCGGCGGCGTTCAGCGAGGCCGCCATGTCGCTGTCGGGCGTGGTGGCGTCCGTGGCAGAGTCCGGTGCCTCGGCGGTGGGTCCTGCCGAGGACTGGCCGTCCTCCCGGTAGCCCCAGGCGGTGCCGTTGGCGGACTTGCAGCCGGTGCCGGCCGTGCCGACGGCGACCGTGGAGGTCCAGGCGTGGACCATCTCACCCAGGTAGTCGTAGGTGAAGCACTGGCTGTCCCAGGTGCTCGTCGACCCGGTGGTCTGCTTGCGGGCGCTGGAGGTCACGTTGCCCGCTCGGTCGTAGGAGTAGTAGGAGTCGGAGATCCGGTGGGAGCTGTCGGCCTCCCGGTCCCACACGGTGCGCTGGACGCGGCCGGTGTGCTCGTCGATGAAGTTCGTCGTCCACACCCGGTAGGGCTGCGCGCCGCTGACGGTGCGCAGGGGTTCGCCGTAGGGCGAGTAGGTGACGTCGGAGGTGTACCAGCTCAGGCCGGAGGTGGACTGGGCCAGTCCGTCGCTGTCGTAGCGGGTGACGACCTTCTCCTTGGCGAGGCCGCCGACGGCCGGGAGGGTCACGCTGAGGGGCTTGCCGGTGGGCGTGTAGGTGTACTCGTACTTGTAAGTGCCCGCGAGACCAGTGGTGTTGGCGTTCGCGGGGACGGTGATCTCGCGTCCGGTGGGCCGGTACTCGCTGTCGTAGCCGGTGACGGAGTCAAGGTAGTCGCCGGTGGCGTCGTGCCGGAGGGAGGAGGCGGGTTTGCCGACCGCTCCGGGCAGGTCGTAGGTGAACTCCTTGACCGGTGTCGCGGTAGCCGAGCCCTCCCGCACGTAGGTGACACGGCCGATGGCGTCGTAGGAGGTGTAGGTCGTTTTCTGGTTCGCGTCGGACGCTTTGGTCTGCCGGTCGAGGTCGTCGTACTCGAAGAACGAGGTGCCGAGGTCGGGGTCGGTGGAGGTGCTGAGCCGGCCGCGGGCGTCGTAGGTGTAGGTCCAGAGGTTGCCCTGGTGGTCCTTGACGGAGGTGCGGTTGCCCCGGGCGTCGTAGTCGTACGAGGTGCTGCGCCAGTCGCTGAGGTCCTTGTTGGTGAAGTGCTGGACGCCGGTGGCCCGGCCGAGGGCGTCGGTGGTCGTCTTCGTCGCCGGGGTGGCGCCGCCGGCCGGCTTGGCGAGCGTCCAGTTGTCGCCGTAGCTGGTGGAGTCGGCGTAGACCGCGGTGCCGCTGTGCAGCGCGGTCGTCTTCACCGGGCGCTCCAGACCGTCGTACGAGGTTCGGGTCATGCTCGGCACCAGGCTGAGGCTCCTGGGCTTGAACTGGGCGGCCTCGGGCTCCCCCTTGGCGAGGTAGTCGCCGGTCTTGTCGCGGACCAGGCCGTGGTCGTCGTAGCGGGTGTCGACGATGACACGGCCCGGGCCGTGCGCCTCGCTCTGGACCTGGAACTGGCGGCCCAGGCCGTCGTAGAGGGTGACCTGCTTGCTGTAGGTGCCATCGTCCTTGATGGTCTGGACGGTGACCGCGGTGGGCTTGGTCGCGCTGGAGGTGACGGCAGCCATCTGGTAGCCGATGATCACGTCCGGCGACTGGCCGCCCGAGGAGCGGGACGCCGACCAGCCCTTGGTCAGGCGGCCCAGGGCGTCGTACTCACTGCGGGAGACGTGTCCGTTGGTGTCGGTGACCGCCAGGGCCAGGCCCCGGCCCGGGTCGTAGGTGGTGGTGCTGGTGTGCCCCTTGGGGTTGATCGTCGTGATCGCGGTGACCGGTCCACCGGTGTCGGCGGGCGTGTACTGGGTCTCCGTGACGCCCTTGAGCGGGTCGGTGATCTTGCGCAGCCTGCCGAGCGGGTCGTAGCTGCGGCCGGTCACCACCGAGTAGCCCACGCCCGTGCCGTCCGGGTTGGCGGTGCTGGTGGGCAGACCCTTGGTGGGGGTGGCGCCCCAGGCGCCGTTGTCGTAGCTGGTGCGGGTGGCGTTCATCAGCTGGGTCGCCGGGGCGGCGTTCGTCCAGCCGTCGCAGGAGGTCGCCGTCATACGGACCTGCTTGGGCAGGCCGATGAGGTTGGCGTCCTCGTTGTTGACGTAGTCGGTGCGGGCGCAGGTGTAGTCGCTGAGTTTCTCGCCGCTGCCGTCGGGCTTGACCACGGCCGTCTGCACCTGCCACGGCAGCCCGTGGTCGGTCTCGAACTCGGTCTCGGTGCGCACCGCCTGCCAGCTGGAGTCGACCGTCTGGATCGCGTCCGTGCGCCGGACGTCGACCTGGTGGGCGAGGAGCGGGTCGAGTCCGCCGTCCCGGGTGCGGGAGGCCGTCTGGTGCGACCAGGGATAGTTGAGGGTGCGCTTGAGGAGCCGGCCGCCGGTGCCGTCGTAGGTGAGGGTCTCGGCGGTCATGCCGGCGTACTGCGGCGCGTCGTCGGCGGCCAGCGTGACGGTGCCGGTGGAGTCCTTCACCGGGCCGCCGGTGCCGCGGAAGTAGCGGGTGACACCGTACGACTGGGTCTGCGGGACGCCCACGGTGGTGCCGCCGTTCTTCGCGCCGCGGTACGTGGACACCTTCTGGTAGCCACGCCAGACGCTGTAGGTGCGCAGACTCGGCTTGGTGAGCTCGTCGTCGTCCTGGCTCCAGGCCGCGTCGCTGTAGGCGTACTTCGTGGTGACGCGGTCCGAAACGCCGGAGATCTTGTCGATCTCGGTGACCGAGTCGACGACGTACTTGTTGAACCAGGCGAGCGGGGGCTTGGCCTGTTCCGCGTCCGGTGACCAGCGCACGGGGTAGCAGGTGCCGTGGTTGTCGGCGGGGTCCACGGACGGCTCGGTGCGGCAGCCGCCGCGGTAGACGACCTCGACGTCACCGCCGTTCTCGGTGGACACCGTGCCGATGCGGGGCCGGGTGAAGCCGGGCCGCGGGTCGCCCTTGGAGCGGGGGACCAGGTTGGGCAGCTGCTGGTCCTTGAGGTAGCCGCCGAGCGGGTCGTCCTTGCTGACGACGTACGGCCCGAAGCTGACGCCGGACTTGGTCAGCACGGTGCCGGTGGTGTCGCCGGGCGCGTAGCCGGTGCGGGTCACGGAGTCCAGCCACAGACCGGGCGAGGTGTTGTACCAGTCGCGAGGGAAGGAGTGGTGGAGCGTGTAGGTGTCGACGCGCCCCAGGCCGCTGACGCCGGGGCGCGCGGCATAGGTGGTCACACTGCCCAGCCGCATCCGGATCCAGAACGACGGGAAGGCCGGGCACAGCTTGGAGTCGGACTTGCAGTTGAGGTTGCCGGGGCTGTCCCACCAGGGGCGGTAGGAGGCGGGGTTCTTGGTGTCGTCGAACTTGTCGGCGGCGCAGGAGCCGTCCGTCTCCAGGCAGCGCTGTTCGGCGTTGAAGACGATCTTCGCGGCGGGGCTGGTGAGGTTGTCGGGGCGCATCCCGTACTCGATGGTGTCCGGGTAGCCGCCGCGGACGTACTTCTCGGGCGTCTTGAACTTCTTGTTCACGGCGTAGTAGTTGGTCGACTTGTGCCAGGTGGCGATCATGGTGTTGCCGTGCACGTCGACGACCTTGTCCAGGCCCCAGCTCCAGGCCTGCTGCTGCTTGGCGCCGTCGCTCCCGGTGCAGCGGGAGTCGGCGAAGGCGTCCTTGTGGCACGGCTCGCCCGGGTGGTTGCCGAAGACGGGGACGGTGAAGACGGAGTCGGTGTCGGCGTGGCCGCCGCCCACCTTGTTCAGGCCGTAGTAGTACTGCGTGCCGTCGGCAGTGGTGACGATCCAGTACTCGCCGTTGTTGTCGCCGTTGTCACCGCCGGTCTTCAGCTCGACCCTGGTGCCGTCGTCCTTCTCCAGCCGGTAACTGCTGGTCTCACCGACCCGCACCAACTGGGTGGTCCTGCCCCCGAGCGACAGCACGGCGTTGTACGACACCCAGCACAGGTCGGACGTCTTGTACTTCTTGTCCTTGTTGTTGGGCACGCCGGCCGCGGTGTCCTCGCGGTCGTCCTTGCAGGTGCGGTAGCGGCGCTCGATGTGCCCGGGGTCGTAGTTCCAGCCCTCGCCGATCCAGGACGACTGGGGCGAGGAGGTGGCCGTTCTGCCGTCCACCGTCTGCGAGTTGTAGTCGAAGGAGATCTCCGGCCGGGGGCCGGCGGGCGCCGGCGGCACCTGGAGCGGGTAGGACCAGGTGAAGGCGCCGGAGGAGTCGCCCGAGGCCCACTTGCCGTCGGTCGTCAGCGGCGTGGCCTTGAAGGTGCCGGCCGGCCCGGACCCTGAGTCGACCGCTCCGACAACGGCACTGTCACCGCTCGCGGCGGTCGGCTGCACGTAGGACGCCTGCATCACACCGGAGCCGGAGGATCCGGAACCGCTCGCGGCAGCCTGGCTGACCGTCCCGTCGGCCGCGGTGTCGACAGTGGCTGTCACGGTCCTGGTGTGCGTGTCGTTGACGGTGTCCAGCTCGGTGTACTGCTGGCACTCCTCGACGTCCGGGGTGGTCAGGTAGCACTCGGGGAACTGGACGAACTGCAGCCGGGAGGCCCAGTCAGCACCGTAGAGGTTCTCGTACGTCTGGTAGCTCAGTTGGAGCGAGACCGGCACCGAACCCGCCGCCGGCGCGGTCACCTTGACAAGGGTGCCGTCCACGCCCTGGGCCTCGGGGGCAGCACGGTCGAAGACGCCGACCTGCCAGGTGCCACTGGGAGCAGGTGCGCCGGAGGCCGGCCCCAGCTTGACCGGGAGGGTGCCGGCGGGCACGTAGTCGGTCTGCTGCGCGGTGGCGGAGCCGCCGGTACGCAGGGCGGCCTGCTGGCCGGTGGTGCCGAAGCTGACCGGGGCGGTGCCGGACGGGGCCGGTGTGGTGGTGCCGGACGGCGCCTCGGTCTGGTCGGTGGGCTGGTCCGTGCGGATGCTGTCCAGGCCGGGGTCCCGGGTGGTGCCGACGACCGCCGCGTCGTCGGCGAGCTTGACCAGGTCGACGTCCTCACGCGGGGCGTCGGCGGTGGTGGGGTCCGGCGGTGAGGCGAACGCCTGGGTGGGCAGCAGTGCGAGCGCCAGTGCAGCGGCCACCGGCGCGAGCACGGCGGAGCGGCGTCTGCGCCAGTGCGCGGACAGGAAGAAAGGCACGGCGAGAATCCCCCGGTCGACCCGAACAAGGTGGTGTGGCACCTGGATTGCCCGCAGGTGAAGCCACTTCAAGATCGGCCAGATTCTGTGTGCATGTCATGAAGAAATCCAGAGTTCCCTGTGATCGTGTGGCGATGATCACGTCATGTACCGGTCAAAAGAATCCCAATCGGGGCGCTCCGACGCCTCGGGAGCCCTGCCGCAGCGGACATCCCAAGCCACGGGCGTGACGGGGGCCTTCACATAGGTCATGATCTGCTCCCGTTGCCCTAGGGGGGAAGGAAAACTCACTCATGACCAGCAAGTGGCGGCGCCTGCGCGCCCGCCGGGCCGCGGCGGCCGGGGTCGTGGCCCTGGCCACGGTCTGCGGCCTGACGTACGCCGGGCTGACCGGCACCGGCGGAGACCGGCACCCCGGCACCGACCGCCCCGCCCGCGCGGCCGCACCGGTCACCGAGGCCGAGGCCGTGTCGCGTGCGGCGCGGTCCGGCAAGCCGGTCGAGGTGACGGCACTGCGCACGGCGTACGAGACGACCTGGGCGCGGCCCGACGGGCTACTGCAACGGCGCGTGCACGCCACACCGGTCCGCGCCAAGGCCAACGGCCGCTGGCAGCCGATCGACGCGACGCTGGTCCGCACCGGACATGGCTGGTCGCCGCGCGCCACCAACGTCGGTCTCACTTTCTCGGCGGGCTCCCGCGCCGCGTCCGCGCGTGCCGACCGCGGGGCCGGGGTGCGCAGGATCTCGCTGGTCACCGCGGCCGCCGGTACCGGTACCGCTTTGGTGACGCTCACCACCGGCGGGCACACCGTCCAGCTGACCTGGCCGGGCACCATCCCGACGCCGGTGATCGACGGCTCGCGCGCGCTGTACCCGGAGATCATCCCCGGCGCCGACCTGGTGTTGACCGCGGACGACGAGGGCTTCGCCCAGTTGCTCGTGGTCAAGACCCGGCAGGCGGCGGCCGATCCACGGGTGGCTCAGTTGAGCTACGGTTTGACCTCCCCCGACCTGACCTTCAGCCTGGACCCCACGACCGGCATCGTCAGCGGCCGGGACGCCGACGGCGAGGAGGCGGCGATCTCACCGACGCCGCTGATGTGGGACAGCTCCGGGACTCCCGCTCTGACCGACGGGCAGGTGGGCAGCAGCGCGTCGCCGACCGCCGCCGAGAGCCTGTCCGGCGACGCCAGTGCCGCCCCGGACGACTCGGAGTCGGCCACCGCTTCCCCCGAGCCCAGTGACTCCGTCGACGACAGCGACGACGGCGACGTCGACGACGAGGTGCTGCCCGACGCGACCGACGAGGCTCCAGACCCCTCGGGCGCGGAGAGCGAGAGCGCCGCACCGTCCGTTCCCGCCGAGCCCTCGCCCGAGCCGACCCACACAGGGACGGCCGCCACCCTGGACCTGCCCTCGCTGGCCGGCCCGCAGCCCGACTCCCGCGGCACCCTGGTGACGGCCGACCTCGACGGCTCCACCTGGTCCCTGACCCCGGACCAGGACTTCCTGACCGACCCCGACACGGTCTACCCGGTCTTCATCGACCCGTCCGTCAGCAAGCACACCAATGACTGGACGACCGCCTACAGTCGCCACCCCAACGCGAACTTCTACAACGGGCGCAACTTCAACAAGGGCACCCATGAAGCGCGCGTGGGCTTCGAGTCGGACACCTGGGGGACCTCGCGGTCGTTCTTCAGCATCGACTGGAACCCGGACCTCAAGGGCGCCACCGTCATCAGCGCCAAGCTGCACGCGCTGGAGACCTACTCGTGGTCGTGCAGCGCCCGCACCATGAACGTGTATCTGACCGGGGCGATCAGCAACAAGACGACCTGGCGCAACGCCCCGAAGATGACGGCGGGCAACAAGCTCGCGAGCAGGAGCTTCGCGCACGGCTACCGGTCCTCGAACTGCCCGGACGACTACGAGGCGTTCGACGTCAAGCCGGCCGCCCAGAAGGCCATCGCGCACGGCTGGGACACCCTCACCGTTGGCTTCCGGGCCGGTGACGAGGACTCGGCGTACTCGTGGAAGAAGTTCCAGGCGGACGGCGGCAACGACCCGTACGTCGACCTGGTCTACAACCGCCCGCCGGCCGCCCCCTCGCACCTGGACCTCGACCCCGACCTGTCCTGCGACACCACCTCGCCCTACGTCAACGTCGGTGCCTCCTCGATCACCTTCTGGGCGAACAGCAGCGACAAGGACGCCAACCTGGACTCGCTGCGCTTCGAGCTGTGGCCGACCGGCGGCAGCGGAAACCTGCTGGGCGCCAAGTCCAAGGTCACGGTCGGCAGTCAGACCGGCTCGGCCCGCGTGCACACCGACCCGTTCTCCACCAGCGGTCTGAAGAACGGCGTCAAATACTCCTGGCGGGTCAAGGCGGTGGACAAGCGCGGGACGTCCTCAAGCTACTCGCCGTCGAAGACACCGTGCCGGTTCGTCTTCGACAGTTCCCGGCCCACCCCGCCCGTGGTCACCTCCACGACGTTCCCAGACGCCGACGCGAAGGACGACGGCTTCGGGAACTCCGACGAGGACTCCACCTGGTCCACTGTCAAGTTCGGCACGGCGGGCTCGTTCAGCTTGAAGGCCTCACAGACCGACGTGGTCAAGTACGAGTACGGCTACAACTCCGCTTCGTACACCGGCTCCGTATCACGGACGAACGGCGCCGCCACCTCAACCCTGACCACCTACTCCGGCGCGAAGCCGCCGCTCGCCGGGCCGAACGTGCTCTACGTCCGGGCCGTGGACGACGCCGGGAACGTGTCGGACCCCCGGAAGTACTTCTTCTACGTCACCCCGCGCGACACGGCCGACACACCGGGAGACTTCACCGGCGACGGCTTCCCCGACCTCATGGTCGTGGACGCCAACGGCAACCTGCGGATGTACCCGGACAGGGGCACTGTCGACGGGTCCAAGGGCACCGGTGCGCTCGGCTACTCCATGTCCGGCGCCTACCAGGAGAACAGCGACAAGGACCCGAACGGCGACGACCTGCCCCTCTACTCCCGCCCGGCCTCCGGCTACTGGAAAAACACCCTCCTCGCCCACCTCGGCGACGTCTACGGCGGTGACGGCCTGCAGGACCTGATCGCGGTGCGCGCGGGCAAGCTGTGGGTGTACCCGGGCGACGGCTACGGTGCCGTCGACATCGGCAAGCGGCACGAGATCCTGCTGCCGGCCGGTGCACCGGATCCCTCGACGATCACCCAGATCGTCTCCGCCGGCGACGCCACGGGCGACGGCAAGCCCGACTTCTTCCTCACGGTCGGCGACGCGTTGTGGGCATTGATCGGGTACAACGGTGCCACCGTGGACGAGGCCCGGCGACTGTCCGCGTCGGCCTGGACGGAGCGTGACCTCGTCACCGCCCAGGACATCTCCGGCGACGGCGTCACCGACTTCGTCTACCGCTCGGAAGCCAGCGGACGGCTGCTGCTGCGCAAGGGCATCAAGGACACCGCGACCGGCGGGGTCGACATCGGTTCTCTCGGCTCTGCGGCCGCCTCCTCCGGAGGCACGGACACCGAGTACGGCGCCTCCGGCTGGAGTAGCTCCAGCATCCGGCTGCTCTTCGGCACTCCGGACGCCAATGGGGACGGCATTCCCGACATCTGGACACTCAGGGTCGATGGCACCGTGCGCTTCTACCCAGGCAGCCGCACGGTCCTCGGCGGCTCCGGTACGGAGATCATCGGCAACGGCATCGGCTGGAAGAACAAGTTGGCGATCGGCTGACACATCGCCAGGTACCGCATACGACGCCGACGCGCACGGAACTCCCCGTGCACGTCGGCGTCGAGCGTGGGTGGCTATTCCATCGCTGGCCCCTGGCTCGGCCCCTGAGGCAGGCCGGGCCCCCGCAAGACTCCACGAAACCAGCGGAGCTACCCGCAAGACACGGCAAATCGCAGCTCAGAAGGTTATGAGTCCCAGGTCAGACATGCTGATCAGCGTCAGTCCCATGAGGTGCTTGTCGATGTGTCCCTGTCCTTGTGGCCCCTCAATGGCCCCTGCGCGTCTTTGAGGGGTGCTTACAACCGCAGTAGTCCTCGTCCGCCCGGCTCAGCCAAGAACATGCAACCTTCGCACAGCGGATTCCCTTACCGACGCGACGATGCTCCACCCCTGAGCCCGGCGGGCATCGTCCCTGACGCCAAGAGGCGAGCTCATCCACCGGACTGCGCATGAACCTGGGTCGCAACTTGCCGATCGGATCAGCCGAGGACGTACGTCTCATCACCGAAGTCAGCGACGATCTTCAGCTTGCCGCCGAGCGCCTTGACGTACGCGGCGAGGGTGTCGACCTCGCTGCGCTCCAACTGACCCTTCTCGATGCGCGAGACGCGGGCCTGGGTGACACCCATGGCTTCGGCGACCTGCACCTGTGTGGTGTGCTGCCGCTTCCGCAACTCGGCGAGGCGGTGCACACGGGAGGCCAGGACCATCGCCTGCGCCCCCTTCTGGATCTGGTCCTTTTCGGCATCGGTGAAGGCGAAATCCTCGGCCAGGTCTCCCCAGGAGACGGCCTGCGGGTCCTTGAGGTGATCAGTCATCGTGCCCCGTCCTCTCCATCGATTCGCTTCAGATGCTCCGCGTATGCCTGCTCCGCCTGGGGCACCGCGACGCGGTACCAGCCGGACCAGTTGCCGGCCTTGTCGCCGCCGACAAGGATCACGGCCTGGCGGTCCGGGTCGAACACGAACAGCAACCGCACTTCCGTGGCCCTGCCGAGCCGGGGCGGAGCTCCTTGAGGTTCGACAGCACCGAGCCCTTGATCGTGTCCACCAGAGGCCGGCCCAGCGCGGGACTTTCCTCCTGAAGGGCAGTGACAGCCTGGCTGACCTGAATCAGGGTGTCGCGGTCAGTACGGCGGGCAGTGCCGCAGTCCGACGCGAGGGCCTCGCGGAGACATCGCGGGCGCGGCCGGTCAGCCGCGTTGCCGGCGGGCGCGCAGGGCGTTCCAGTGGCGTAGCCGTTCGCTGATCTGGGCTTCGTAGCCGTTGCGGGTGGGCTGGTAGTACGTCTCGCGGTCCATGTCGTTGGGGAAGTAGTCGTCACCGGAGAAGCCGTCGGCTGTGTCCGGGTCGTACTGGTAGTCCCTGCCGTAGCCGAGGTCTTTCATCAGCCGGGTCGGGGCGTTGAGGATGTGGGCGGGTGGCATGAGTGAACCGGTGTGCCGGGCTGATCGGTGTGCGGCGCTGAAGCCGCGGTAGACGGCGATGGACTTGGGGGCGGTGGCGAGGTAGACGACGGCCTGGGCGATCGCCAACTCACCCTCGGGGGAGCCGAGTCGCTCGTACACGTCCCAGGCGGCGAGGGCCTGCTGGACGGCGTGCGGGTCGGCCATGCCGATGTCCTCGTTCGCGAAGCGGACCAGGCGGCGGGCTACGAACAGCGGGTCCTCGCCGCCGTCGAGCATGCGGGCGAGCCAGTACAGGGCCGCGTCCGGGTCGGAGCCGCGCATCGACTTGTGCAGCGCGGAGATCAGGTTGTAGTGGCCCTCCTGCGCCTTGTCGTACAGCGGGGCGCGCTGCTGGATGTGATGGGCGAGCCCGGCGGGGTCCAGGGTGGTTTCGGTGTCCGGGAGGGCTTGGAGCTGTTCGGCCATGTTGAGGAGGTAGCGGCCGTCGCCGTCGGCCATGGCGATCAGTGCGCGGCGGGCGTCGTCGTCCAGGGGCAGATGGTGGCCGGTGAGGTCCTCGGCGCGGTCGAGGAGCGTGGACAGTGCGGCTTCGTCGAGGCGTTTGAGGACGAGGACCTGGGTGCGGGAGAGGAGGGCTCCGTTGAGTTCGAAGCTCGGGTTCTCCGTGGTGGCGCCGATCAGGGTGACGGTGCCGTCCTCGACGTAGGGCAGGAAGCTGTCCTGCTGGGCGCGGTTGAAGCGGTGGATCTCGTCGACGAACAGCAGGGTGCCCTGGCCGATGCCGCGTCGGCTTCGTGCGGCGGCGAAGACCTTGCGCAGATCGGCGACGCCGGAGAAGGTGGCCGACACTGGCTCGAAGGCCAGGTTGCCGGCGTCCGCGAGCAGCCGGGCGATGGTGGTCTTCCCGACGCCGGGCGGGCCCCACAGGATGGCGGAGCCGAGGCGCTGCTGGGCGACCATGCGGCCGAGCGGGGCGTCCGGGGCAAGGAGGTGGTCCTGCCCGACGACATCTTCCAGCTGGGTGGGGCGCAGGCGGTCGGCGAGGGGCCGGGAGGGCTCCTCGTCGAAGAGCGGCAGGGTCACTTCGGTCGGTTCCATCGGTCTCTCGGGTCGCAGGCGGACGTGTGCGGACAGGTGCGTACGTGTGCGGACATGACGAGCCTTGCACGGGGCACTGACAGGCGTCGGCTCAGCCGCTAGTGGGGACGGTCGCGGCGTTCATCGGGCGCCGGGGCGGTCGCGTCGCGGCAGCCGCTCGACGGCCAGGTGGTAGGAGTCCTCGACCACGTCGGTGACCAGCCGCTCGGTGATGCCGGGTCCCGGCCCCAGTGAGATCCAGTGCCGTTTGTCGAGATAGCGGCCCGGTGTGATCGATGCGTGGCCGCGCTCCAGTGCCCGCGCGTGCTCGGGTTCGCACTTGACCGTGATGATCTGTTCGTCCGGGTCGTCGGTGACGATCAGGAACACCTTGCCCACGACCTTGTACACGTCGAGTCCGGGGGTGAAGGGGTAGCCGTGGCTGACGTCGGGAAGGGCCAGAGCCACCTGTCGGGCGGTGTCCTGGAGCCGGTCGCCGGCCGCGCTCACCGGGCCGCCCGCGTGCCGGTGCCGTAGGTGTGCGGGTCGACGGGCTGCTCGGCCTTGGGCAGGTGGGCGACGACGAGCCGGTAGGAGTCGGTGACGAGCTCCCTGACGAGCTCTTTGTCGACGCCTTCTCCGCTCTCCAGGGTGATCCAGTGCTTCTTGTTCATGTGATAGCCGGGGGTGATGTGGCTGTACTGCTCCCGCAGCGCCTGAGCCTCACCGGGATCCGCCTTGAGGATCACCACGGGCCGCCCGGGGACGTCGGTCATCAGCATGAACACCTTGCCGCGCACCTTGAAGACCTCCCAATCAGGACCGAAGGGGTGTTCCAGCTGAGCTCCGGGGAGCTCCTCCGCGCAGTCGGCGGCGATCTTGTGCAGGGCCGGTCCGTTCATGGGCGTTCCCTTCCTCAAGTGGTAACGGACTGTGGCATCGAAAGACGTGGAGGGCGCGCCGCGCGGGCGCGGCGGCACGTCCCATCCTTCCGCCGCAGCCGACTGGAAGGGCGGTAGGCTGCGGACACGTGATGGTCGAAAGGCGACACCCTGACCCGAGCGGAAGCGCGGCCGGTCCGGCTGCGGTACCGCTGTACGGTTTCCAGCCCCCGGTCGGTACTCCCTACGGCCTTGAAGTGAGCACCGTCGAGGACTTCTTCACCCACCACGACGACTGGCCGTGGAACCCACCCCGGCCGGGCCGCGCCACCTTCCACTACCTCATCGCCGTCACTGAAGGTGAGCTGCGGCACGACGTCGACCACGTCACGCGGACCGTCGCCCCCGGCCAGTGGCTGTGGGTGCGTCCCGGGCACGCGCAGTGCTGGCATCCGCCCGGCGCGGCCCGCGGCACGTTCATCCTCTTCGAACCGGACGTGCTGCGGCCCGACCTCGCCCGCCTCCTGGCCCCGCTCACCGCGCACGAGGCCCCTGCCGTGCTCAGCCCGCACCCCGACGACACCGCCTGGCTCCAGCAGACGGCACTCCAACTCCTGGACGAACACCGCGCACTGGGGCGCCGCCCCCTCGACATCCACCACGCCCTGCGCCGCAGCCTGCTCGAATCGCTGCTCCTTCGCCTGGCCAACTCCCCAGGCATCGCCCTCGACGGCACGGCCGCGGCCGGCACCGGCCGCGCCGACAGATACGGACGCTTCCTCGACGCCCTGGAGCTGCACTTTCGCGAACTGCACCACGCCGCGGACTACGCCGAACTGCTCGGCTGCTCGGTCCGCACCCTCAGCCGCACCGCCCGGGACGCCACCGGCAAGCCAGTACGCGAACTCATCGACGACCGGCGCCTCCTGGAAGCCCGGCGCCTGCTGGAAGCTGCCCGGTGGGACGCCCGGACGGTGGCCGTCCACCTCGGCTTCACCGACCCCGCGAACTTCGGCCGCTTCTTCCGCGACCGCACCGGCCTCACCCCGGCCGCCTACGCGGCCCGCGAAGCGAGGACCCACGCGTGACGGAAACGCGGTGAACGCCGGGCTTGCCCGTCAGGAGGCAATGGCTGTCTTCGCAGTCTGCGCGTTGTCGCACCGCTCACCTGTCAAGGGCCCGCCGGATGAACTCCTCACGGGTCGCGCTGGAAGCGCGCGACACAGCCGCATGATCCACCGTCATGTCGAACCCGTGGAAGCCCCCGCCCCACATGTGCAGATCGACGCTCACTCCCGCCTCGGACAGGCGGCCGGCGTAGCTCAGGATCTCGTCGCGGAACCCCTCGGCCGAGCCGGTGTCGATGTAGGTGCGCGGCAGCCGGCTGAGGTCCTCGGCGCGGGCCGGCGCGGCGTACTGCGACACGTCCGGGCCGCCGCGCCGCTCGCCCAGAACAGAGGTCCACGCGTACAGGTTGCTGTGGCGGTCCCATACGCCTTCGCGATCCACCATGCGACTGCTGTGCGTCGCGAAGCGGTCGTCGAGCATGGGGCAGATCAGAATTTGGTGGCTGAGCGGGGGAAAGGCGCGGTCGCGGGCGAGCAGCGCGGTCCCCGCCGCGAGGCCGCCGCCGCCACTGACTCCGGTGATCATGAGTCGCTCGGGGTCGATGCCGAGTTCGGCCGCATTCTTCGCCATCCACACCAGGCCCGCGTAGCAGTCCTCGACCGGCGCGGGATCGGGGTGATCCGGCGCCAGTCGGTACTCGACCGACACGACGACCGCACTCCCCTCGATCACATGCGGGAGGAGATGACTCACGTGGTCGCGGCGGCCCCCCATGATCATCCCGCCGCCGTGGAGGCTGAGGATGCCTCCCTTGGGGCCTCGGTCCTCGACGGGGCTGAGGATCAGCACAGTGATGTCCGGCGCGCCTTCCGTCCCCGGTACCTGGCGCTCGTCCACCCGCACTCTGCCGCCCGCCGTCAGAGCCTCCGAATCCAACCCGGGGGAACCCTGGGCGATCTGCCGTCGGATCTCTGGCAGGGTCTCGTCCGACAGGGCAGGAAAGACGGCTCCCCGCGCCTCCTCGACGGGCGCGAGTTCCGGGTCCAACGGGGGCCGGATGGTCAAGGCATCAAAGGGGTCTGCCGCTGTCATCTGTTCTCCTTCGGCAACGACGGGGGGCGGCGGCGCTCACCGCCGGGTTGAGGTACTCACGGCGCACGATGTGTGGGTGCGAGTCGATCGACTCGCTGTGTCCGATGACCTTGTCGCGTCCCGCGATCAGTTCTCAGTCGTCGAGGACGACGACGTGCTTGCCCGGCGTGGTGCCGGACTCAAGGTCAGCCTGGGCGTCACGGACCTGTTCCAGGCCGTGGTAGACCTTCGCGACCGGGACCTTGAGGCGTCCTTCGGCGATGGTCTGGAGCTGGTGGGCGAGGACGTCGGCCGGGAGGTCGGCGGCCTCGCCCGCGTAGCTGGTCAGCCGCACCCCGCCCGGGATCATGAACGGGCTGAAGTCGGGGATCGTCCACTGGCCCGCCAGGGCTCCGGTGAAGCAGACCGTGCCGCGCCGGCGGACGGTGCGGAGGGTGTCGGCCAGGGCCGAGCAGCCCACCAGCTCCAGTGCGGCGTCGACGCCGTCCGGCATCAGCTCGCGCACCTGGTCGGCGAGGGTTCCGTTGTCGACGAGGGGATGGTCGACGCCCGCGGCCCGCAGTTCCCCTGCCCTCTCCGCGCTGCGGGTGGTGGACAGCACAGTGGCTCCGAGGTCCTTCGCGATCGTGGCCGCGCTCAGCCCGACCGTTGAGGTGCCGCCGCGGATCAGCAGCGTATGCCCGGCCCTGAGATCCAGGCCGGTGGTCAGCGATCCGTATGCGGTCTGGAACATCTCCGGCAGCGCACCGACGACCTCCCACGGCAGGGTGGTCTCGAACGGGATGACCTGCGCCGCGGGGACGGTCACGTACTGGGCGTACGCGCCGTCGTACGAGCGACCCATGCCGCCCATCATCGTGGCCACCTGCTGTCCTGGCTTCAGCGAACTGTTCTCGTCGGCCTCATCGACGATGCCGACACCCTCGATGCCGGGGATGCGCGGGTAGGTGACCTCCGCGTCCGACTCTCCCTTGCGGGTGCTGACTTCGGATTCATTGACGCCGAATGCCTTCACCCTGATCCGCACCCAGCCGGACTTGCGTACGGGCACCGGGACGTCCTTGATCTCCAGTGCGTCAAGGCCGCCGGGCCGGGTGACGACGACGGCCCGCATCGTCGCCGGTACGGCGTCGCCGGCTGCTGTCGGTTGACTCATACCGAGTTCCTCACTCCGTTTCGCCCCCTTGGTGCGCTATTCCGAATGGCTCCCGACAGCCGTCAGGGACGGTCGATGCCCTCCCACAGGCCGAGGGCCTGCTGGTAGTGGGCGGTGGCCTCGAAGGGCGGGTTGCCGACGCTTCCCGAGGTGGGTTTGTCCGTGACAGCGGGCCACAGACGCGACTGCTCACCGGTGGCGAAGTCGAGCACGATGTCGCGGATCCGCGTGTCACGCTCGGCCTGTTCAACGCTGCGGCCCGGTTGCTCCTGGCCGACCAGGGCGTACATCTCGGTGCCGTGCACGGCGGGTGCGCCCTCGGCGGGCCCGATCATCAGGAGATGGGCGTTGCCGCCCGCGGCGGCGTGCGCCAGGGCGCCGCGGGCGGCCGGGAGTGCGAAGAGGTAGTCCGCCATGACCGCGGCGCGGACCTCGGCCGGGGTACGGCCGCCCTGGTCGTAGGCGTCGACGATCTTCTGCGCGCGGGAGCGGGAAATACGCCACCCCGCGACCTCGTCGACAATGCGGTCGATGGTGTGCGGGTCGAACCGGTCGAGGTCGTTCGCCACCCACCACCCCATGTCGTCGCTCGCCATGCTCAGCAGCACGTCGACATCGCGGTGCGCGCCCGAGGCGAGGACGTCCATGGGATGGGCGTGCACCACCGCGCCCGGCTGCCCGATGTCCAGGACCACGCCGGTCGCCTTGTTGTCCACTCCGCCGCGGACTCCGAGGTCCGTCGGGGCAACCCTGCGCAGGGCGTCCCTCAGGGAGACCGCGTCGAGGTCGAGCAGCTTCTCCGGGTTGTCCGCTACGCCGAGTTCGGTGACGAACAGGTGCGCGAGCTCCTCGGCCCACCAGGCCGGGACGCTACGAGCGGGCCCGCCGGAGAACCCGGCCAGTCGCCGGTACAGGCCGTCGGCGGAGGAGGCGCCGAGCAGACCGAAGGTGGAGTAGGCGCCGGCGCTGTGGCCGTAGACCGTGACCTGGTCGGGGTCGCCGCCGAAGTGGGCGATGTTCCGCTTGACCCAGGTGAGCGCGGCGATGATGTCCTGGAGGAAAAGGTTGCTGGCCTCGGCGAGCCGTCCGCCGTACTGCGAGAGCGAGAGCGCGCCCAGGGCGCCGAGCCGGTAGTTGACCGACACGCTCACCACGCGCCCCGACGCGGCGAGACCGGAGGCATTGGAGGTGATCTGGGTGTTCGCGCCGTACTCGAATCCGCCGCCGTGGACGTACACGGTCACCGGGAGCGCCTTGTCGGCCGGCTGCTCAGGGGCCCACACGTTCAGGTTCAGGCAGTCCTCGCCCATCCCGCTGTCCGCTTCGAGCCAGTCGCCACTCTCGGGCTGGACAGAGACGACGCCCTTGCGGTCATAGAGCCGGTCCGGAGCGAAGTCCGCGACCACGGGGCGGCGATACCGCTCGGCGGTGGCGTAGGGGATCCCCCACCAGGACCGCACCCCTGGTGCAGTCGGAGCCTTGGGCGCGGTCGTAGTCATGGCGTGAGATTCCTTCCGGAGCGTTTCGGGTGTTTTGCGCGGCGTGTCGGCAGCTGATCGCTCGCGGTGGCGCCCCCAAGCATTCCCTGGACTCCGGTAAATCGCCGGGCGGACAGCGGTCACCTGATGGTCATCAGACGACACCTGTCTGCTCGTCCTCTTCTCCTGGCCCGTCGCCAAGCAGGCGAGGGCGACTGAGACCCTGCCGTCAGCGGGTCCCCTGACTCGACACGCCGACTTGCCCAGGTAAGCCGGTGCGGCTCGCGGGCCCGAGCGTGCCCGCTGATCATGCTGCTGCATCGGACGGTGATCTTCCCGGCCTCGCCCAGGGATGCGAGTCGGCTACAGAAGGCGACGGGTGTGGTGTGACATGACAGGGGAGGGCTTCGTTGATCTTCTGAGGTTCGTTCTCGGGGGCCGTACCTGCCCTAGAAACAGTGCAGGGTCGGCCGTCACACCGGCCTGACGGCCGAACCGCAGGGCTCTACCCAAGAGGGGCGAGTAACCCGTCCGGGCGGTTTCCTCTTGGGGCAGTTTCCCCACCCCTGGAGGTCATCGCAGATGGAGCACAGCGAGGGCGACAGTGTCTGCACAGCGCGATGGCGGCCCTGCCGCACAACCGGCTAATGGGACAACGAATCGCCCCGTAGACACCGTCGACTGGACACGACCGCGCCGTCCCGGCCCCTGTACGGCCCCTGGGGCTTGGCATCGCCCCTCAGAGCAGTGGCCCGAACGACGATCGGTAACCGCGAGCACCTACTCCGCCGCAGGTCAGAGGGGTTGGAACTCCCCCGACCTCCGCCGGACTCCAAACCCACGAGCAGCGGATTCAGTCCGTTCAGGCGAAGTTGACGATCCGACAGGACGGACAAATGAACGTTTCCGCAGGTCAGAGGCGTGCGCAGGTGGGGCGGGTGGGACTCGAACCCACGGCCGACGGATTATGAGTCCATTGGGGATCTTGGCGGCCCTTGCCGGTCAGTGCCGATTCACGCCGTTCTTGCAGGTCAGATGTGCTGATCCGTGTCAGCCCTTTGCAGTGCTTGTCGATGCGTTCCTGTCCTTGTGGCCCCTCAATGGCCCCTGGAGGTCGACGAGTTGGACGCTTACCACAGCAGCAGCCGCGTCCGCCCAGTTCAGCCAGGGGGATAGAACCCTCGCACAGCGGATTTCCCTTCCAACGCGCAGAGGCTCCGCCCCGATACTCAGGGGCGCCTCCGCACCCCTCCGGTCGAGTCAGGAAGTGGATGCCCTGGTCGGCAGTCATCGTCCGGCGTCTGGAGTATCGCCTGCGGGGCGCTTGACATGTGCAGGGGTCGATTTGAGGGCGGGCTCGGTGCCAGTGTCCGGCTGGGGGCTCGGGGCGTCCTCGACGGCGACGCCCCGGCATCGATCGCTCAGCCGAGCAGTCGAGGATCTGCCCGGTCGAGAGGAGGGACCCTTTCCGTGCGGGTCGGGCTCGAAGGCTGGGTGAAGTGGCGGGCGGCGGCCAGGAGAAGAACGGCCAGTGCGGCCGGTAGCGCGTAGGCGACACGGAAGTGGCCGGTGGAGCCGAGGAGTCCGCCCACGGCGCCGCCGGTGACGACCCCGACGTAGTTGAAGAGGTTCAGGCGTGCCAGGACCGCCTCCGAGGCCGTTGGACGCAGTCGCGCGGCGGAAGCCAGGCACAGCGGAGCCAGCACGGACGCCCCCAGGCCCACCGCACCTGCCGCGAGAACGGCGAACGGCCAGCCCGGCGCGGCAGCCAGAGCTGCCAGGGCGCCGGCGGCCAGCAGGGCCGCGGTGCGCACGACGGTGACCGTTCCGAGCTTCTGTACGAGCCGATCGGTGCCGGCTCGGCCGATGACCGTGCCTGCCTGATAGGCCGCGTACGCCAGCGGTGCGACGGTGAGGGACGCGGCGAGCGTCTGCCGCAGGTAGACCGCCGACCAGGCCGAGACGGAGGATTCGATCACGTAGGCGACCAGGAGAACCAGGCCGAACGGGATGAGCCGGACCCACACGCGGTGTCCGAGCGGGGTCTGCGCGACGGCGGCCTGGGACCCCTCGGGGGCAGGCAGGTCGTGTGTGCGCATGCACACGGCGAGGAGCAGGACGCTGCCTGCCTGCAGGGTCAGGCCGCCGGCCACGGGCCACTCCAGCCGAGCTGCCCCGGCGGTGAGCAGCGCCGCGACCACGCCGCCCATGCTCCATGCCGTGTAGAACGAGCCGAAAACACTGTGGCCGTAGGCGCGTTCGATCTCGGCGGCCCGGGTGTTGACGCCTACGTCGAGGGCGCCGACAGCGAGCCCGAAGAGGAGGTACGCGCAGGTGACGGTGGTCCGGCCGGGGGCCCAGCCGATCAGCACCAGCGCGGCCACGGCCGCCAGCACGGCCCCGCGCATCGCGGCGACGGGACCGGCACGGCGGATCGCGGCGAGGCCCAGGAAGCTGCCGCCCCCTGCCGCCAGCGCCACAGCGACCGTCAAGGCGGTCGTCAGGAGAGGAGCCAGCTTCAGGTGTTCGGTGACGGCCGGGACAGTCGTGTACACGGCGGCGACGCAGGCGCCCTGTGCGGCGAACGCGACGGTCGCGACCCGCCGGGCACCGATCTTGGAGACTGGGACTCCGGCCCCTGCCCGAAGGGTTGCATTAGAGGACATGGTGCTTTCACACCTTCATTTCCTGTGTGCGTGAGGAGGGCCGACGAGTCAGCGCGGTACGGATTCCGGAAACCGTAGTCAGGCGTGGCAGGCGGGCGCACGGACGCCAGGGGCCGTACAGGGGACTTGGGAGGCCAGGCCCGCGACCGGTGGTGCCCGGCTGCCTACAGTGGTCGTCGAGGAGAAGGTGAGTGCGATGTCCCTTGCCCCCGACCCGACGAATCCCCCGGGGACCAGCCGCAGCACATCGGCGACGATCCAGCCGAACATCCTGCGCTGTCTGGTCACGGTCGCCGACGAGCGCGGCATCGATCTGCGGCCCCTGCTGAAGCAGGTCGGGCTGGACGAGACGGTCATGCGTTCCGCCGCGCTGAGGGTGTCGTACCGGCAGGGCAGCGCGGTGATCCGGCGTGCTCTCGAGCTCACCCGGGATGAGCGCCTGGGGCTGAGGGTCGGAGCGGCACAGCATCTGACCGCGTGGGGGCTGCTCGGCTTCGCCCTGATGGCCGATGACACCCTGCGACACGCCATCGAGACGGGAGTGAAGTACCAGAACCTGTCCGGGGCGATGGTCGTGTGGTCGGCTGCCACGAGCGAGGCGGAGGGCGAGGCCTTCGTGCTGCGTGCCGACCTCCCCGATCCGGCCATGGACCCGGCCGTGGCGTCCTTCCTGAGCGAGGAGGCGTTCGCCTCCGTGGTCACCCTGTCGCGGCTGGCCGTCGACCCGGCATTCGCGCCACGGGCAGTGGAGTTCTCCTTTCCGCCACCTCACCGACTCGACCTGTACGACGCCCTGTTCCGCTGTCCGGTCCGATTCGGCGCCCCCACGAACCGGATGCTCATCGACGCCACGTGGGCCCGTACCCGGATGCCCGGCCGGGATCCGGTGGCCTACGCATCGACACTGGAGATGCTCGACGCGCAGATGGCTTCCCGCCGCGACCAGCAGGACCTGCTGGAGGTGTTGGAGATCTCCGTCGCGCAGAACCTGCCGGTGATCCCCTCCTTCGCTGAACAGGCACGGCGGCACGCGACGAGCGAACGGACGCTGCGCCGCCGACTGGCCGACTGCGGCACGACGTACGAGGCACTCGTCGAGGGAGTACGCCGGGAACGCGTAGAACAGCTGCTGCTCCGGCCGGAACTGACGCTGCGTGATATCGCCCGCCGGGCTGGATTCTCCGACGAGCGCGCGCTGCGCCGCGCGGTACGCCGCTGGCACGGTACCTCCCCGGTCCACCTGCGGGAGCAGATGCGTAGGGATCGCTCCTAGGACAGGGCCCGGGTCCGAGGTCAGTGTGTGCGGATCCAGACCGTCTTCTCCCGGGTCCACTGGTCGAAGGCGTTGGTGGACTTCTCCACGCCGCCGAATCCGGACTGCTTCCAGCCGCCGAAGGGCGTGGTGATGTCGCCCTCGCTGTAGGCGTTCACGGAGATCACTCCGGCCTCGATGCCGCGTGCCAGCCGCAGCGCGGTGTCGAGGTCGCGGGTCCAGACCGAGGCGGCGAGCCCGTACTCAGTGGTGTTAGCCATCCGCACCGCCTCGTCTTCTGTGGTGAAGGTCTGGACGGTGACGACGGGCCCGAACAGCTCCTTGGTGAGAACGTCGCTGCCGTCGGGGGCGCGGGTGATCACGGTGGGCGGGTAGTAGGCGCCGTGTGGAGGCAGACCGTGGGGCAGTCCCCCGGTGTGGACCTCGGCTCCGCCGGCCCGGGCGGCCTCCACGGCTCCCGCGACCCGGTCGAAGGCGGCACGGTCGATGAGGGGCCCCACCTGCGTGCGCGAGTCGGACGGGTCACCGATGACGAGTTCCCTGGCCGCGGCCGTGAACCGCTCCAGGACCTCCTCGGCGATACTGCGGTGGACCAGGACGCGGGAGCCGGCCGTGCAGTTCTGCCCCGTCGTCAGGAACGCGGCCTCGATCATGTTGTCGATCAGCTCGTCCCCGTAGGCGAGCGCGTCGGCCATCAGCACCTGAGGGCTCTTGCCGCCCATCTCGAGTGAGACACCCTTGAAGTTGCTCTCGGCGGCGGCCATGAGGATGCGGCGGCCGGTCGCCGTGGACCCGGTGAAGGAGAGCGCCCCCACGAGGGGGCCACGGGCGAGGGCCGCCCCGGCTTCGGAACCGTACCCGGGCAGGACGGTGAGCACCCCGTCGGGCAGGCCGGCCTCGGCGGCGAGCGTGGCCAGGTGCAGGGCCGAACGCGGGGTTGCCTCGGCCGGCTTGACCAGCAGACAGTTGCCCGCGGCCAGGGCGGGTCCGACCTTCCACGCGGTCATGGCCAGCGGGTAGTTCCACGGCAGGATCGCCGCGACCACGCCGACCGGCTCGCGGCTCACGAGGCCCAGCCCGTGGAGCCCGCTCGGCGCGATCCGGCCGAAGAGCTTGTCGGCCGCCTCGGCGAACCAGCGGATCGACTCGAACGCGCCCGGCACGTCGCCCGTACGGCACTCCGTGATCGGCTTGCCCGCGTCCTCGCTGTCCAGCCGGGCGAGGATCTCGGCGTCGCGTTCCATCAGGTCGGCCAGCCGCAGCAGCACCGCGGCGCGCTTCCGGACCGGCAGCCGCGACCATACTCCGGCGGTGAAGACCTGCCGGGCCCGCTCGGCGGCCTTGGCGATGTCGTCGGCACTCGCGGCGGGCAGGGTGCTGATCGGCTCCCCGGTGGCGGGGTTGACGACATGCAGCGTCTGGTGCGTGCTCATGCTTCCTCCACCAGCTCCCAGCGGCCGTCGGTCTGGCGGGCCAGCCCGCGGCTGCGCAGGTCTTCCAGATAGCGGGCCATGCCGCGATCACCGCGCTTGCGGAACAGCGGGAAGATCCTGGGCAGCAGGTTCGGTGCGAGCATCGCGAACCGCACCAGACGAGATTCACCGGTCCGGGGGTAGGCCTCCAGGCGGGGTTTGTCCAGCAGACTCACCACGGCCGCGACGACGTCGGCGGGCCGCTGGGGCCGGTCCTGGAACTGCATGGAGTTTCCGCCGTCCACGGCCTCCTGACGCAGCATCCGGGTGTCGGTAGCCGACGGCAGCACCGAGCCGGCCAGGATTCCCTTGCTCCGCAGGTCGAGGCCGATAGCGAGCATCGCGCCGCGCAGCCCGAACTTGGAAGCCGTGTAGATCGGGGTCTCGCCCAGGGGGAAGATCCCGGCGAGGGAGACGGTGGTGACCACTCGGGCGTCCCGGGAAGCCATGAGAAGTGGAATGGCGATCCTGGTGGCAATCAGCGGGGACGTCAGGTTGAGGGTGATCTCCCGCTCGATGCTCTCGACGCTCCGCACGTCGAAGCGTTCCGCGCTGGTCATGCCGACGTTGTTGACGAGCACGTCGAGGCGGCCGTAGGTATCGGCGACCAGGTCGAAGAGGCGCTCCATCTTGGCGCGGTCCATCAGATCGCAGCCGATGCCCGTGTGCCCGGCACCGGGCAGGTCGGCGGCAACCTTCTCGGCCCGGGCCTGGTCGATGTCGACGACGACGCAGCGGGCGCCGCCGGAGGCGAAGCGGTGGCACAGCGCACTGCCGATACCGCCCGCGCCGCCGGTCACCAGCATGACCTTGTCGGTGAAGTCGAACCTGCTCATACCGTGGCCTCCGCGCGTCGCGGGGACCGTACCTGCGGCGGCCGGCCCTCGGTCCGCCAGCCCATCTCGCGCGCGACCTTGCCCAGGTACTTCACGAAGGCCCCGCTGTCGACGTAACCGGTGTGGCGGGGCGACTCGACGAACTTCAGCCCGCCGGTCAGGTCCGGTCGGTCGGCACGGATCCTCTGGGTGAACCGCTCGGCGTTCGGCTGCCGGTGCCGCGCATCGTGGAGGTAGCCGGCGACCAACTGCGCCTGGCTGTCGAAGAGCTGGTACGCGCCGGAGTTGGTCTCGATGAAGCCGACGCCGAACAGGCCCTGGTGCTCGCGCGAGAACGACGACAGGTAGAGGTCGGGATGCTGCTCGTCGCCGAAGTACTGCTGCGCTACCGGCACTTTGTGGACGTAGCCCGTGGCCAGCAGGATGAGATCGAAGTCCTCGCTCGTGCCGTCGGTGAAATGCACGGTCCTGCCCTCGGTGCGGGCGATCCCGGGCCTGGCGGTGATGTCACCGTGCTGGAGGTGGTGGATCAGCATCGAGTTGATGGCCGGGTGGGTCTCGAACAGCTTGTGGTCCGGCTTCGGCAGCCCCAGCCGCGTCGGATCGCCGTTGATGATCCGCAGTACGGCACCGAAGACGCGCTGCGCCAGCCACATCGGCAGATGCGGCCCGTTGTTGGCGATGGTGTCCACCGGCCGGCCGAACAGGTGCTTGGGGATGAACCAGTACCCGCGCCGCATGCTGATCACCGCGTGGTCCGCCGTCCGGGCGGCGTCGCACGCGATGTCGCACCCGGAGTTCCCCGCCCCCACGACCAGAACCCGCTTGCCCCGCAGCTCCTGCGCGCTGCGGTAACCGACGGTGTGCCGGACCTCCCCGCTGAACTCCCCCGGAAGTTCAGGGATGTTGGGGTGCCACTGCGAGCCCGTGCACACGACGACCTGTCCGTGCACGCTTGCCCGCCCGTCGGCCCGGGTGACCGTCCAGGTGCCGTCCACGTTCTTCTCGACGTCGGCGACCTCGACTCCGAACTCGATCCGGTCCGTCAGCCCGTAGGCATCGGCAAAGGACCGCAGGTACGACAGGATCTGCCGGTGCGGCGGATAGTCCGCGAAGTCCTCGGGCATCGGGAATCCGCCGAACCCCGACAGGGTCCTGCTGGAGATGAAATGGGCCGACTCGTACATCGGGCTGCCGGGATTGTCGATGTCCCAGATACCGCCGGGCCCGGTGTGCCGCTCAAGATGTGTGTACGGCAGATTCCGCTCCGCCAGAGCCCGCGCGACCGCCAGTCCGGCGGGTCCCGCCCCGATCACACACGTATCAAACTGGTTTTCCTTCACGAGCCTGCCTCCTCGTTCCTCCCGCTTCCAGGAGCGGGTGTTGGAGGCAACGTATTAACCCGCCGTTCAGCGCGAACTGACCCACGCGGCCACAGACCGGACCTCAGCGGCCGTGCACCGGTGGCGTCGTGAGTCAGCATGGCGCCTGACTTGTTCGATCGACTTGTTCACAGGACTTGGTCGCTATGATGCGGTTATGGCTCACGTTCCCGCGGCCGAGCGCCGTCCTCAGCTGATCAAAGCGGCGATCACCTTCATGACCAGGGAAGGGGTCGCGGCCGGAAGCACTCGTGCCATCGCCGCCGAGCTGGGAGTGGCTCAAGCCACGGTGCACTACACCTTCGGCACGAAGGAAGGGCTGTACCGCGCCGTCATGGAGCAGCTCACGCAGGATCTGATCGCCCAGGTCGAGGCGGCCGCTCCGGCCGACGCCGGATTCGAGGAGACGGCCGGCGCGTTGGCCGCCGCTCTGTGGCGAACGGTGCGTGAGCAGCCCGCCAGCCATCAGCTCCTCTCGGAGCTGACCATGTACGCACTGCGGACCCCCGCTCTGAGCGAGGCCCTCGACAGCCACTGCCGGGGGGTGACCGAGGTGACGGCGCGGCTGGTGACCGAGGCGGCCGAGCGCACCGGACAGCAGTTGGCCCAGCCCGCGGAAACGATCGCCCGGTTCTTCCTCGCCGGGTTCGACGGGCTCACGATGCAGCGCCTCTCGCATCCCGACGAGGAGGCCGAGCACACCTGCCTCCAGGTCTTCGTGTCCGCCGTGGTGGCCATGGCCGGCGGTCGGTTGGAGCTGGTGTCCGTACCGGCGAGCTGACAGCCGCCGGACGCATGCCCATCCGGCGCCCTTCTCGGTGTGAACGGCGGCGGAGAACGCCCCCTGAGGCGCCGCGTCGACGGATGGCGGCGCCGGCCCATGACCGCTCCTTCCCCCAGCTCCGGCGCATGAGCTCGGTGGTGGCATGCTCGGCGGATCCGGACCGGGCCGCCCTGCTTGGCGCGTCGAGGGGCCGTAGGCGCGCTCTCCCACGCCCCGGGTGACGGAGCGCGGCACCACAACGCGTCGCTCGCTCGTCCTGAGCGGCAGCGCCGGCGATCTCTGCCTTGCACAGCGAGGTCTCACAGGTCAGGCCATCCGGATCACGAGTGTTCGGGGCCCGCCACGACGGCGCCAGGGGCCACGTCGCCAGCCGTCTGTCCGATGCGGCGCTGGGTGATGTCCATCTACGGCAGCGCCGGCAGGTCGGGGGCGTACGCCCGGAGAACCACCTGACCTTGCCGTCACGCACGGAAACCCAATCGCCGGCCAAGCCACCAACCCGGTCACAGGTCTCCGGGACGACCCCGAACCTGCCACTGCCTCGACGAGTCCCAGCGCCCGTTCGCGGCTTACGTGCCGCGTGCACGGTCCCCCTGACTCACAGCCGGCTCACGTCGAGCGTGACACACGCAACAGTCGAGCGACTCGATCGCTCGACTTGAGCAAGTGATAAAGTCGGTCTATCGAACGGGGTGCCCGTCTCGGCAGTTGCCCGTCGCCTGGCCGCATTCCCGACCGGTGCGCCCTCCGCTTCCCCGCCCCTGTCCGCGCTCGGACCTGCGGGATCCCACCGTCCTAGGGAGTTCGTCATGGCCGTCCTGCTCCACCGGCTGGGCCACCGCGCCTACCGGCACCGCCAGCTGGTCCTGGGCCTGTGGCTCTTCGTCCTGGCCGCGCTCATCACCTGCGTCAGCCTCTTCAGCAGCAAGCTCGACGACCGCTTCTCGGTGCCCGGCACCGAGTCGCAGCGTGCGCTGGACAGCCTCAGCAAAACCCTTCCGGAAGCCTCGGGAGCCAGCGCCCAGATCGTCTTCACCGTCCCCAAGGGCCACCAGGTCACCGAGGCGCCCTACACCGCGGCGATCGCCCGGACCATCACGGCGGCCGAGAAGGCTCCCCAGGTCAGCGAGGTCGTCGAGCCCCGCGCCTCGGGAGCCGTCTCGGCGGACCGGACGACGGCGATCGTCCAGGTCCAGTACCCGGTACAGAACGCGCAGGTCCGCACCTCATCCATCGACGCGATCGAGAACGCGGCCAAGGCAGCCGAGCAGGACGGGCTGAAGACCTCGGTCGGCGGTTCCGTCTACAGCAGCAAGGGCGTCCACGTCGGCCCGTCGGAGATCATCGGCGTGGCCGTGGCCCTGCTCGTCCTCGTCGTCACGTTCGGTTCACTGCTGACCGCCGGCATGGCACTGCTACCCGCGCTGATCGGCGTGGCCGTCGGCCTGGCCGGGCTGCTCGCTCTGGCACCGGCGGTCAGTATCTCCTCGACGGCCGTCACGCTCGCCCTCATGCTGGGCCTGGCCGTCGGCATCGACTACGTCCTGTTCATCCTCTCGCGCCACCGTCAGCAACTCGCCCGCGGAACCGACCCCAAGGAATCCATCGCGCTGGCCACCGGCACGGCCGGCAGCGCCGTCGTCTTCGCCGGCACCACCGTGATCATCGCGCTCGCCGCCCTGAGTGTCATCGGCATCCCGTTCCTGACCACGATGGGTCTCGGGGCCGCCGGAGCCGTACTCATCGCCGTACTGGCCGCGATCACGCTCGTCCCCGCCATCGCGGGTTTCGCCGGCTCCCGGCTCACTCCCAAACCCGGCAGCCGAGCCGCCCGGCGGGCCGCCGACACCGACGGGCCCACCGGCCGCGCCACCATGGGCACCCGCTGGACCAAGTGGGTCATCGCCAAGCCGCTGCTGACGGTGCTGGCTGTGGCCGGCATCCTGGTGACCCTTGCCCTGCCCGCCCCAGACCTGCGCCTCGCTCTTCCCGACAACGGCTCCGCCCCGCACGCCTCCACCGAGCGCAAGGCCTACGACACGATCAGCGACAAGTTCGGCGACGGCTTCAACGGCCCGCTCCTCGTGCTGACCGAGACCAAGAACGGTACGGCTTCCACCAGTTCGCAGGCCGGTGCCCAGGTGGCCCGGAAGCTGCAGACCCTCAAGGACGTCAAGGCCGTCCTGCCGCCCCAGCCCACCAGCGACCCGGCGCAGAGCGTCATCACCGTCCTGCCCACGTCCGGTCCGGACAGCGCCCGCACCGGCCAACTCGTCCGCGACATCCGTGCAACGAGCGCCGACCTCCGTGCCACCACCGGCGCCTCCATCGCGGTCACCGGCACCACCGCGGTCAACATCGACGTCTCCAACCGGCTCAGCGACTCCCTCCTCCCCTTCGTCGCCATCGTCGTCGGCCTCAGCCTGATCCTGCTGATGATCGTGTTCCGTTCGCTGGTCATCCCTGTCAAGGCCGCCGTCGGCTTCCTGCTCTCGGTGGGCGCCTCGCTCGGGCTGGTCGTCGCCGTCTTCCAGTGGGGCTGGCTGTCCGACGTCCTCGGTGTGCCGCACAGCGGCCCCGTCGTCAGCTTCCTGCCGATCATCCTGATCGGCGTGCTGTTCGGACTGGCCATGGACTACGAGGTGTTCCTCGTCTCCGGCATGCGCGAGGAATGGGCCCACACCGGCCGGGCACGGCAGTCGGTCATCGACGGTGCGCGCCACAGCGTCCGGGTCGTCACCGCGGCCGCACTGATCATGTTCACCGTCTTCGCCGGGTTCTTCCCGCTGGACGACTCCCTGATCAAACCCATCGCGTTCGCCCTGGCCGTCGGCGTGGCCATCGACGCCTTCGCCGTCCGGATGACGCTCGTACCCGCGGTGCTCGCCCTCGCCGGGCGGGGCGCCTGGTGGCTGCCGGCATGGCTGGACCGGATACTGCCCGATCTCGACGTCGAGGGCACCAGCCTTCAGAAGACGGCGCCGGCGGACCGCAAGGAACCCCAACCCGTCTCCTGAGTCCATCCGGTGGGCTCGCGGCGCCGACCGCATCGTGAGCCCCCCGGGAGGATTTCGCCGGCGCGCCGGCACCGATCCGCCGTCGCGGTGCCGGCGGGAACGTGCGTCAGGCCCCACCCGAACAGGACGTAGCCGATGAACATCGGCACCAGGGCCATGCAGACGCCGACCGCCGCGTTGGACCACGAGCGGATGAGCGGGGCACCCGCAGGGCCGTTTCCTCTTCGGGCGGTTCCCCAGCGCGCGGACCGCGAACCGGACAGACATACCGGTATCCGCGCCGCCCTCGCTGCCGGCCCGGTAGTCGACTGGCCGCGCTGCGGATGGCAGCCCATGCCGCGCACTCGGCAAATGGGACAACGAATCGGCCCGCAGAAACCGTCGGCCTGGACACGGCTGCGTCGTCCCGGCCCCTGTATGGCCCCTGGGTTTCGTCGTCGACCTCAAGGCAGCCGCCCGGACCGCGAGCGACAACCTTGAATGCCTGCTCCACCGCAGGTCAGAGGGGTTCGGACTCCCCCGAATGCCGCCGGACTCCCAACCCACGAGCAGCGGATTCAGTCCGTTCAGGCAAAGTCGACGATCCGCCACCCAAAAATGAACGTTTCCGCAGGTCAGTGCCCTGCAAAGGTGGGGCGGGTGGGACTCGAACCCACGGCCGACGGATTATGAGTCCGCTGCTCTAACCGGCTGAGCTACCGCCCCATAGCGGCGTGTCGCGTACATGCGTGCGCGCCGTCTGCCGCAGCATAGCCGCTCATACGATCTCCTGCTCCGCAGGGGCGACTTCGCATGCCCTTGAGGACTCCGCTGTGACCTGCACGGTTGCGGCGGACATGAAAAAGGACCCCATCGGGGCCCCTCTTCCTCCTGCTCTCCCGACTGGACTCGAACCAGTAACCTGCCGGTTAACAGCCGGCTGCTCTGCCAATTGAGCTACGGAAGATCGAAGCTCCCCCGACTGGACTCGAACCAGTAACCTGCCGGTTAACAGCCGGCTGCTCTGCCAATTGAGCTACGGAGGATCGCTTCGTTGCATCGAACCTAGCTCCCTGGGTATTCGCCAGGGGGCGGGCGCTCGCTGCGACACATACATTAGCGCAAGCAGGGGGGTGCTCCGCCAATCGGTTCCCCCGACACCGAGACCGACACCGATACCGATCACCGAGACCGACTCCGAGACCGACTCCGACGTCGCACCGGATACCTACGCAAGGAAGGGTGGCCGCCATGCGCTACAAGCTCACGTTCGTGGTCGGACTGACTCTGGGTTACGTGCTGGGCACCCGTGCCGGGCGCGAGCGCTACGAGCAGTTGAAGAAATCCGCCCGCCAGGTCGCCCAGAACCCCGCCGTCCGCAACACCGCGGAGACCGCGGCCCAGCAGGGCCGCCAGTTCGCCGGCAAGGCGTATCACGTGGTCAGCGACAAGGTGGGCGAGCGGGTGCCGGAGTCCGTGAGCCAGCGGGTGCGCTCGCTGAAGGACCGCAACACGAACGGCACCGCGCAGGACGACTGGGGCACGAGCACCACTTGAATCGATGGTGACGCAACCCACTCGCGGCGCACCGCAACGACGCTACGCCCATAGAATTTCCGCCATGGGGATAGTCGCCGGGTTGGACAGCTCACCCGAATTCACTCGCATCGTCGTCTGCGACGCGGACACGGGTGCCGTACTCAAACAGGGGTACGCGCCGCACCCGGTCGAGGGCCGGCCGTCCGACGTCGACCCCCAGGCCTGGCTCCTCTCCCTCGGTGAGGCCGCGGGTGGCGGGCTCCTGGAGGGGGTGCAGGCCATCGGTGTGTCGTCGCAGCAGAACGCCGTCGTGCCCCTCGACGCCCAGGGCAACACCGTGCGCCCCGCCATGGTCGGCGGTGACAAGCGCGCGCAGGTCGCCGCCGCCGACCTCGTCGACGCGCTCGGCGGCCGCGAGGCGTGGGCCCAGGCGGTGGGCTGTGTGCCGCAGGCCGCGCAGCCCGTCACCAAGCTGCGCTGGCTGAACAAGACCGAGCCCGACGCCGCCCTGCGCACCGCCGTGCTCCTCCAGGCGCACGACTGGCTGGTGTGGCAGCTGCTCGGCCGGCCGGTGAGACGGACCACCGACCGCGGTGGCGCCTCCGGCACCGGCTACTGGTCCGCCGCCACCGGCGCCTACCGCGCCGACCTCGTGGAGCTGGCCCTCGGCCACCAGGCGATGCTCCCCGAGGTGATCGGCCCGTCGGACGCGGCCGGTACGACCCCGGAGGGGCTGCTGATCTCCGCCGGGACCGGGGAGACCATGGCCGCCGCCTTCGGCCTCGGGATCGGGCTCGGGGACGCCGTCGTCTCCCTGGGCGCGTCCGGGTCCGTGATGGCCGTGCACCCCGAGGCGCTCGTCGACAACACCGGGATGATCACCTCCCTGGCCGACGCAACCGGCATGCACCTGCCCGTCGTCACCACCCTGAACGCCGTACGGACCCTGCGCGGGGCCGCCGAGATGCTCGGCCTCGGCGATCTGGAGAGCCTGTCCGACCTGGCGATGAAGTCGACGCCGGGCGCCCACGGCCTCGTACTGCTGCCCTATCTGGAAGGCGAGCGGACACCGAACCTGCCGCACACCGCGGGGACGCTGACCGGGCTCCGGCGGGAGTCGATGAAGCCGGAGCACCTGGCACGGGCCGCGTTCGAGGGCATGCTGTGCGGGCTCGCCGACGCACTCGACGTGCTGCGCGGGCGGGGGGTCGAGGTGCGGCGGGTCTTCCTGCTGGGGGCCGCCGCCGAGCTTTCCGCCGTACAGGCCGCCGCACCAGCGCTGTTCGGTGCGCAGGTCGTCGTGCCGCAGCCGGCGGACTACGCGGCGATCGGTGCCGCCCGGCAGGCGGCCTGGGCGCTCGGGGTGTCGCAGGGCACACTCGACCCACGGACCCCGCCGATGTGGCAGGGTCCGGCCGCGCAGGTGTTGGAGCCGGGCGAGGAGCTGGCGGTGGGGCAGGCGGTGCGGCAGCAGTACGTGTCGGTGCGGGAGCAAACGTATCCGGGGGCGTTCCGCTAGACCTCGGAAGGTAAGAGTCCGGTAGGAGTCGGTGGCCTCGGGGACCCGTCAGGCCGTACGAAGCACTGCTGTCGGCTTAATCGGTTGAGGTAACACGGGTGGAGTGTCCGACGATAGGGGCCAGGGGCAACCACTCGCCCCGTCGCCGACTCCGAGAGACGTAGCGTGCTCATACGACTTCTGCGGACCTATCTCAGGCCCTACAAGAAACCCATCACCATCCTGGTGCTGCTGCAGTTCCTGCAGACCTGCGCCACCCTCTACCTGCCCACGCTGAACGCGGACATCATCGACGAAGGCGTCGTGAACGGCGACACCGGCTACATCCTGAGCTTCGGCGCTCTGATGATCGGCATCTCGCTGGCGCAGGTGGTGTGCAACATCGGGGCCGTGTTCTACGGCGCCCGCACCGCCGCCGCGCTCGGCCGGGACCTGCGGGCGTCGGTCTTCGACCGGGTGCAGTCGTTCTCGGCGCGCGAGGTGGGCCAGTTCGGCGCGCCCACGCTGATCACCCGTACGACCAATGACGTGCAGCAGGTCCAGATGCTGGCCCTGATGACGTTCACCCTGCTGGTGTCGGCGCCCATCATGTGCGTGGGCGGCATCGTGCTGGCGCTCGGCCTGGACGTACCGCTGTCCGGGGTGCTGGTGGCCGTGGTGCCGACGCTGGGCATCTGCGTGACGTTGATCGTACGGCGGCTGCGGCCGCTGTTCCGGTCCATGCAGGTCCGGCTCGACACGGTGAACCGGGTCCTGCGCGAGCAGATCACCGGCAACCGGGTCATCCGCGCGTTCGTGCGGGACCAGTACGAGGAGGACCGCTTCCGGAAGGCGAACACCGACCTGACGGAGATGTCCCTCAAGACCGGCAACCTGCTCGCGCTGATGTTCCCGGTCGTGATGACGACGGTGAACCTGTCGTCGATCGCCGTGGTGTGGTTCGGCGCCCATCGCATCGACAGCGGCGGGATGCAGATCGGTGATCTGACCGCGTTCCTCGCCTATCTGATGCAGATCGTGATGTCCGTGATGATGGCCACCTTCATGTTCATGATGGTGCCGCGCGCGGAGGTCTGCGCCGAGCGCATCCAGGAGGTCCTCGACACCTCCTCCAGTGTGGTGCCTCCCTCGGCCCCCGTCCGGGAGTTGCGGCGGCACGGCCATCTGGAGATCCGAGGTGCCGGCTTCCGCTATCCGGGCGCCGAGGAGCCGGTGCTCAAGGCGATCGACCTGGTGGCCCGGCCCGGCGAGGTGACCGCCGTGATCGGCTCCACCGGCAGCGGCAAGTCCACACTGCTCGGCCTGGTCCCCCGGCTGTTCGACGCGACCGACGGCGAGGTGCTCGTCGACGGCACCGAGGTGTCGACCATCGACCCGAAGCTGCTCGCCAGAACCGTCGGACTGGTGCCGCAGAAGCCGTACCTCTTCGCGGGCACGGTCGCCACGAACCTTCGCTACGGCAATCCCGACGCCACGGACGAGGAGCTGTGGCACGCGCTGGAGGTGGCGCAGGCCAAGGACTTCGTCGAGCGGCTGGAGAACGGCCTCGACTCCCCCGTCGCGCAGGGCGGCACCAACGTCTCCGGTGGTCAGCGCCAGCGGCTCGCGATCGCGCGCACGCTCGTGCAGCGGCCGGAGATCTACCTCTTCGACGACTCCTTCTCCGCCCTCGACTACGCGACCGACGCGGCCCTGCGGGCGGCGCTCGCCGAGGAGACCTCGGAGGCGACCGTCGTGATCGTCGCCCAGCGGGTGGCCACCATCCGTGACGCCGACCGGATCGTCGTCCTCGACGAGGGCCGGGTCGTCGGCACCGGTACCCACCGCGAACTGATGGCGGACAACGAGACCTACCGGGAGATCGTGCTCTCCCAGCTCACGGAAGCGGAGGCTGCCTGATGGCCGGGCCCATGGGGCGCATGATGGCGGGCGGCGGTCCCGAGACCCGGTCGATCGACTTCAAGGTGTCCGGCAGGCGGCTGCTCGCCCAGTTCAAGCCGGAGCGGCTGACCCTCTACGCGATGCTGGCCTGTGTCGTGGTGAGCGTCGGTCTGAACGTGATCGGGCCGAAGATCCTCGGTCAGGCCACCGACCTGGTCTTCGCGGGCATCATCGGACGGCAGATGCCCGCCGGTGCCAGCAAGGAAGAGGTCCTCGCCGGGATGCGGGAGCGCGGCGACGGTCAGGTCGCCGACATGCTCCGCAGCACCGACTTCACGCCCGGCGAGGGCATCGACTTCACCGCCGTGGGGCATGTCCTGCTGTTCGCGGTCGGGGTGTTCCTGATCGCGGGGCTGCTGATGGCGGTGGCGACACGGCTGGTCAACCGGACCGTCAACCGCACGATGTTCCGGATGCGCGAGGACGTGCAGACGAAGATGTCGCGGCTGCCGCTGTCGTACTTCGACAAGCGCCAGCGCGGCGAGGTGCTGTCCCGGGCCACGAACGACATCGACAACATCGGGCAGACCCTCCAGCAGTCGATGGGCCAGCTCATCAACTCGCTGCTGACCATCATCGGTGTACTCGCGATGATGTTCTGGGTGTCCTGGCTGCTGGCGCTGGTCGCGCTGGTCACCGTGCCGCTGTCGTTCGTCGTCGCCACGCGCGTGGGCAAGCGCTCGCAGCCGCACTTCGTGCAGCAGTGGCGCACCACGGGCAAGCTCAACGCCCACATCGAGGAGATGTACACCGGGCACAACCTGGTGAAGGTGTTCGGCCGCCAGGACGAGTCGGCGGCGCAGTTCGCCGAGCAGAACGAGGCGCTGTACGAGGCCGGGTTCAAGGCGCAGTTCAACAGCGGGGTCATGCAGCCGCTGATGATGTTCGTCTCGAACATCAACTACGTCCTGGTGGCGGTCGTCGGCGGTCTGCGGGTCGCGTCCGGTGCGCTTTCCATCGGTGACGTGCAGGCCTTCATCCAGTACTCCCGGCAGTTCTCGATGCCGCTGACGCAGGTCGCGTCGATGGCGAACCTGGTGCAGTCGGGCGTGGCCTCGGCGGAGCGGATCTTCGAACTCCTGGACGCGGAGGAGCAGGAGGCGGACCCGGTCCCGAGCGCGAAGCCCGAGGAACTGCGCGGGCGGGTCGCACTGGAGCATGTCTCCTTCCGCTACGACCCCGAGAAGCCGCTCATCGACGACCTCTCCCTGAAGGTCGAGCCCGGGCACACGGTCGCGATCGTCGGCCCGACGGGAGCCGGGAAGACCACCCTGGTCAACCTGCTCATGCGGTTCTACGACGTCTCGGGCGGCCGGATCACCCTCGACGGCGTGGACATCGCCACGATGTCCCGGGACGACCTGCGCGCCGGGATCGGCATGGTCCTCCAGGACACCTGGCTGTTCGGCGGCACCATCGCGGAGAACATCGCGTACGGCGCCGCGCGCGAGGTCACCCGGGGCGAGATCGAGGAGGCGGCCCGGGCGGCCCACGCGGACCGGTTCATCCGGACCCTGCCCGAGGGCTACGACACCGTGATCGACGACGAGGGCAGCGGGGTGAGCGCGGGCGAGAAGCAGCTCATCACCATCGCCCGGGCGTTCCTGTCGGACCCGGTGATCCTGGTCCTCGACGAGGCGACGAGCTCGGTGGACACCCGCACCGAGGTGCTGATCCAGAAGGCGATGGCCAAACTGGCCCACGGCCGCACGTCGTTCGTGATCGCCCACCGTCTGTCGACGATCCGCGACGCCGACACCATCCTGGTGATGGAGAACGGCTCGATCGTCGAACAGGGCACGCACACCGACCTGTTGGAGGCGAACGGGGCGTACGCCCGCCTGTACAAGGCGCAGTTCGCACAGGCGGTGGCGGAGGTCGACTAGCGGGTGGGGGCCGTCGGGAGACGGCCCCCACCTTCAGTCCAGGTAGCCCCGCAGCTGATCCGCGAAGGCGTGGTCCCGCAGCTTGTTCAGGGTCTTCGACTCGATCTGGCGTATCCGCTCGCGTGTCACCCCGAAGATCCGGCCGATCTCCTCCAGGGTGCGGGGGCGGCCGTCGGCCAGGCCGTAGCGGAGTTGGACGACCTTGCGCTCACGCTCGCCCAGCGTCGACAGCACCGCTTCCAGGTGCTCCCTGAGCAGCAGGAACGCCGCCGACTCGACCGGTGAGGCCGCGTCGCCGTCCTCGATGAGGTCACCGAGGGCGACATCGTCCTCCTCGCCCACCGGGGCGTGCAGCGACACCGGTTCCTGGGCCAGGCGCAGGACCTCGCTGACGCGTTCCGGGGCGAGGTCGAGGTGGGCGGCGACCTCTTCCGGGGTCGGTTCGTAGCCGCGTTCCTGGAGCATGCGGCGCTGGACGCGGACCACCCGGTTGATCAACTCGACCACGTGGACCGGGACCCGGATCGTGCGGGCCTGGTCGGCGAGGGCCCGGGACATGGCCTGGCGGATCCACCAGGTGGCGTAGGTCGAGAACTTGTAGCCGCGGGCGTAGTCGAACTTCTCGACCGCCCGGATCAGGCCCAGGTTGCCTTCCTGCACCAGGTCGAGCATGGTCAGGCCGCGGCCGACGTACCGTTTCGCGACGGACACGACGAGCCGCAGGTTCGCCTCGATGAGACGGCGCTTGGCCATCCGGCCCAGCACGACCAGGCGGTCCAGGTCGAGCGCCAACTGGCTGTCCAGGTCGGGGGCGTTGCTCAGTTTCTCCTCGGCGAAGAGGCCGGCCTCGACCCGGCGGGCGAGGTCCACCTCCTCGGCCGCGGTGAGCAGCGGGATACGGCCGATCTCCCGCAGGTACTGGCGGAACAGGTCCGAGGACGGGCCGCCGGTGTCGACGCGGCCGCGGGGCGGCTCGGGCGGTTCGACCGGCTCGGTCTCCACGTTCTCGATGGCTTCCGCGGGCGGGGCGTCCGGCTCCGTCTCGGGGTGGTGCGCTACACGGCTCTGCGGGGGCACCGCGACGAGTACGTCGGTCTCGGCGTCCTGCTCTGTCGTGTCGTCGGTACTGTTCTCGGTCTGTGCGAGGGTCTGGGTCTGCACGGGGGCGACCTCCAGGATGATCGCTGCCAAGGAGTGCGGCAGCGGTACTTCGGGGGCGGAGTCGGCGGCCTCGCCGCTGTCCGTCCCGTACGCATTGAGCGGAACCGCGGGGGTGTGGGACCCGTTGGGGACGGATCGGCCGCGCTCCGAGGACTCAGGCACCGGAACCCAGTGTGGAGTACGACACACAGCCGCCACGAGGGGCGTGCGGTGACTTTTTGAGTCCGGTCCGTGACCGGGCGGTCACCGGCCGGTTCACGGATGCCCCGCCCTACGGCGATCAGGCCGCTCAGAGCGCGGCGGCGCCCTGGTCTCGTAGAGCCCGGTCGTATTGCTGGAGAACCCACAGCTCGTTCTTCGCAGCAGCCAGTTGGGCCGGATCGCCACCCGCCTCCAGGCGCCTCACCGTGAATTGAATCTCTTGGATACGGCGCTCCACGGCGCGGCGGCGGACGGTGACGAGCTGATCGCCCGCGTAGTTCTCGTCGACCGTCTTGCGCATGATCGCCTCGACGGCCAGCTCGGTGACCATCGCGCGGACCGCGTCGTCGGGGGCGGCCTCGCGGACGCGGACGAGGTAGTCCTGGGAGTCCTGGACGCCGTACTCGGCGCCGCCCGCGTCCATGATCGCCTGGCGTACGGCGGCGTAGGGCGGGGCGGTGAACTCGTCGATGCCGTACGCGTCGAAGGCCGGGGAGACCAGGTCGGGGCGCTGGAGGGCGAGCTTGAGGAGCTCGCGCTCGGTGGCGTAGACGGGGTTGCGCAGGGTGAGGGCGGGACCGGAGACCGCGGGGCGGTGGGCTCCGTCGTACGACGGCTGCTGCGGGCCGCGTCCCGAGGGGGCCGGGCCCTTGCCGCCGCGGTCGCGGGCCCAGCGGGCCAGCTGGGCCACCCGCTTGACCACGAACTGGGTGTCGAGGATGCCGAGCATGCCGGCGAGCTGGACGGCGACCTCGTGCTGGGCGCCGCTGTTCTTGATGCGGGCGACGATCGGGGCGGCCTCGTCGAGTGCGGCGGCGCGGCCGGCGGGGGTGTCGAGGTCGTAACGGACGACGATCTGGCGCAGCGCGAACTCGAAGAGCGGGGTGCGGGGTTCGACCAGGTCGGCGACCGCGTCGTCGCCCTTGGCGAGGCGCAGGTCGCAGGGGTCCATGCCGTCGGGGGCGATCGCGATGTAGGTCTCGGCGGCGAACTTCTGGTCGTCCTCGAAGGCGCGCAGGGCCGCCTTCTGGCCGGCCGCGTCGCCGTCGAAGGTGAAGATCACGCGGGCCGAGCCGTTGTCCATCAGCAGTCGGCGCAGGATCTTGATGTGGTCGCTGCCGAAGGCCGTTCCGCAGGTCGCGATGGCGGTCGTGACACCGGCGAGGTGGCAGGCCATGACGTCGGTGTAACCCTCGACGACGACCGCGCGGGACGCCTTGGCGATGTCCTTCTTCGCGAGGTCGATGCCGTAGAGGACCTGGGACTTCCGGTAGATCGCCGTGTCGGGCGTGTTGAGGTACTTGGGGCCGTTGTCCGCCTCGTAGAGCTTGCGCGCGCCGAAGCCGACGACGTCTCCGCCGATGTCGCGGATGGGCCACATCAGGCGGCCGCGGAAGCGGTCGATGGGGCCGCGGCGGCCCTCCTGGGCAAGACCGGAGAGCAGGATCTCCTTGTCGCTGAAGCCCTTGCCGCGCAGGAACCGGGTGAGGTGGTCCCAGCCCTGGGGGCTGTAGCCGACGGAGAAGTGCGCGGCGGCGGCCTGGTCGAAGCCGCGCTCGGCGAGGAACTGGCGGCCGGTGTCGGCCTCCGGGCTGGTGGCCAGCTGCTCCATGTACCAGTCGGCGGCGATCTTGTGGGCCTCGACCAGGCGGATGCGCTCGCCGCGCTGGTGGGAGGGGTTGTAGCCGCCCTCCTCGTAGCGCAGGGTGATGCCGGCCTGGGCGGCGAGGCGCTCGACCGACTCCGAGAAGGTGAGGTGGTCGACCTTCATCACGAACGTGATGGTGTCGCCGCCCTCCTGGCAGCCGAAGCAGTGGAAGAGACCCTTGCTCGGACTGACCTGGAAGGACGGCGACTTCTCGTCGTGGAAGGGGCACAGGCCCTTGAGGTTGCCACCGCCCGCGTTGCGCAGCTGGAGGTACTCGGAGACGACGGCGTCGATCGGGACCGCGTCCCGTACCGCCTTCACGTCCTCGTCGTTGATCCGTCCTGCCACGCGTGAAGTCTACGGGGAGGTACTGACACCTACGGGACGAGGTTGACGAGGGGAACGTGCGGGTCCGCGAGCGCCTCGGTGTCCACCTGAGCCCTGGACCGGATCAGTTCCTGGATGGGCTCTGTGACGTCCCACACGTTGACGTTCATCCCGGCCAGCACCCGGCCCTGCTTCACCCAGAAGGCGATGAACTCCCGCTTCCCGGCGTCTCCCCGGATCACCACTTCGTCGTACGACCCGGGGGGCGCCCAGCCGCTGTACTCCATCCCAAGGTCGTACTGGTCGGAGAAGAAGTAGGGCACCCGGTCGTACGTCACCTGGCGGCCCAGCATCGCTCGCGCCGCCGCCGGGCCGCCGTTGAGCGCGTTGGCCCAGTGCTCGACCCGCAGCCGGTTGCCGAAGAGCGCGTGGTGGAAGGAGGCCACGTCGCCCGCCGCGTAGATGTCCGGGTCGGAGGTGCGCAGTTGTTCGTCCACGGCGACACCGCCGCCGTGCGCCCGGTCCGCCAGTTCGAGGCCGGCCGCCTCCGCGAGAGCGACGCGCGGGGCCGCGCCGACCGCCGCGAGGACGTCGTGCGCGGGATGCTCCTCGCCGTCGTCGGTGCGGGCCGCGAGGACCATGCCGTCCTGCCCGACGATCTCCGTCAGCCTCGCCCCGAAGTGGAAGCGGACGCCGTGCTCGCGGTGCAGTTCGGCGAAGAGGTTGCCGAGCTCGGGGCCGAGGACCGAGTACAGCGGGGTCGACAGCGGCTCGACGACGGTGACCTCGGCGCCGTACTCGCGGGCCGCCGCCGCCACCTCCAGGCCGATCCAGCCGGCGCCGGCGATCACGAGGTGGCCGTTGTCCCTGCCCAGGGCGGCGAGGACGCCCTTGAGGCGCTCGGCGTGGGCGAGGCGGCGCAGGTGATGGACGCCCGCGAGGTCGGTGCCGGGGATGTCCAGGCGGCGCGGCTCGGCGCCCGTCGCCAGCAGCAGCTTGTCGTAGCGGACGGCGGTGCCGTCCTCACCGAAGCGGACCGTCTTCGCCGTACGGTCGATGGCGTCCACGGTCTCGCCGAGGTGCAGCTCGATGTCGTTGCGCGCGTACCAGGCGGGTTCGTGCACGAAGACGCTGTCGCGCTCCTCCTTGCCGAGGAGGTAGCCCTTGGAGAGCGGCGGGCGCTCGTAGGGGTGGTCGCGTTCGTCGCAGATCAGTATCACGCGGCCGGTGAAGCCCTCCGTCCGGAGCGTCTCGGCCGCCTTCGCGCCGGCGAGACCTCCGCCCACGATGACAAAAGTCTGATCCGCGTCGACCACTTGGTTCCTCCTCGTAAGGGTTCCGCCACATGGGAGCGTCCCGCACGGAGTGTGATGGGGGAAGAGGGAGTGACCCGATCAGGCCACGGAGGGTCACATTCGGACGCGTTTCATGTCACTCCCGTCTCCTCCGCACAACTTGTACCCCGCAAGCATCACAGGTGACCCGTGAGACGGGCGTGAAGCGAACGCGCGGACGCGTCCGTCAGGGACCCGATCTGGTCGACGATCACCCGCTTGCGCGCCCGGTCGTCGGCCGCCCGGTCGAACAGCGCGCGGAACTGGGGGTCGAGGCCGTCGGGGGCGCGGGCGGTGAGCGCCTCCGCGAGTTCGGCGACCACGATCCGCTGGTCGGCCCGCAGCCGCTCCTGCTCGGCGCGCTGCATGACGTACCGGTCGGCGACCGCCTTGAGGACCGCGCACTCCAGGCGGGTCTCGTGCGGTACGACGAGTTCGGCGTCGTATCTCGTGAGCCTCCCGGTGCCGTACCTCCCGCGTGTGGCGGCCTCGGCGGACAGGCAGAAGCGGCCGATGAGCTGGCTGGTGGCGTCCTTGAGGCGGGCCTGCGCCACGGCCGAGCCGTCGTAGCCGTGCGGCCACCACTCCTGGTCCTGGAGGCGGTCGAGGGCCGCGGCGAGCTCCGCCGGGTCGGTGTCCTCGGGGACGTATCTCCCGAGAGCTACCTCGAAGACCGCCCGGCGTTCCGGTTCCGCGTGCAGGTAGTTGGGGTCGATGTGGCCCGCGTGCAGTCCGTCCTCGACGTCGTGGACCGAGTAGGCCACGTCGTCGGACCAGTCCATGACCTGGGCCTCGAAGGTGGTGCGGGTGCCGGGGGCGTCCTTGCGGATCCAGTCGAAGACGGGGCGGTCGTCCTCGTAGACGCCGAACTTCTGGGAACCGGGGTCGGCGGGGTGCGCTCCGCGCGGCCAGGGGTACTTGGTGGCGGCGTCCAGGGTGGCCCTGGTGAGGTTGAGGCCTACCGAGCCCTCCTCGGTGAACCGCTTGGGTTCGATGCGGGTGAGGAGCCTCAGGGACTGGGCGTTGCCCTCGAAGCCGCCGCAGTCCTCCGCGAACTCGTTCAGGGCCTGTTCGCCGTTGTGGCCGAACGGGGGGTGCCCCAGGTCATGGGCCAGACAGGCGGCTTCCACGAGGTCGGGGTCGCAGCCGAGGGCCGCGCCGAGCTCCCGGCCCACCTGGGCGCATTCCAGGGAGTGGGTGAGGCGGGTGCGGGGGCTGGCGTCCCACATCTCGTTGCGGGTGCCTGGCGTGACGACCTGCGTTTTGCCGGCGAGCCTTCTGAGCGCGGCCGAGTGGAGGATGCGGGCGCGATCGCGTTGGAAGGCGGTGCGGCCGGGGCGCTTGTCCGGTTCCGGGGCCCAGCGTTCGGTTGACTGCGGGTCGTACGGCATGTCTTGACAGTACGGGCAGTGACTGACAATTCGCCGGTGGGACTGCCGGGATCTGTCTCATGGCGGGTGCGGCACCACAGTGGCTTGTCGCGCAGTTCCCCGCGCCCCTGACTAGGCCGCCGTGGCCTGCGATGCCCATGCCTGGTGGTAGCGGTGGACGACCAGGTCGGCCATCGCCGGGTGGGTGCCCAAGGGTGCTGACGCGATCCACGGGGCCTTCTGCGCGCACTGCGTCGCGAACAGGCCCGGGGCCGTGAAGTAGGACGCCACCGCCACCCTGTCGCGACCTCGCGCCGCCAGTGCGCGGATCGCCGTGTCGACCGTCGGAGTCGCCGCGGAGGCGTACGCCGGGACCACCGGGACTCCCAGGCGGGCCGCGAGGAGCTGCGCCGTGCGGCGGGTGTCGAGGGCGGACTCCGGGTCGCGGGAGCCGGCCGCCGCGAGGACCACGGCGCTCGTACGGCGGGTCTCCTCGTCCGTCTCCGTGGGCCAGCCCGCCTCCACCAGACGGGCGTGCAGGGTCTCCACGAGAAGGGGGTGCGGGCCCAGCGGAGCCGCCACGCGTGTGCGTGCCGGGGAGGCCGCCGCCATCTCCGGGATGTCGCGCTTCACGTGGTAGCCGCGGGAGAGGAGGAGCGGCACCAGGACGGCCTCCGCCGTGCCCAGGGACGCCAGCGTGTCCGGCAGCAGGGGCTCGTTGAGCTCGATGTGGCCCAGGTGGACCGGCAGGTCGGGGCGCTGTTCGCGGACCTGGTCCAGGAGCCTGTGGACCGTGTTCAGGGTGCGCGGGTCGCGGCTGCCGTGGGCCACGACGACGAGCGCCGGCGCTTCGGAGTGCCGCCTGCCGTCGAGCGGTACGAGGCCCAGGTGGCTGCTGATCCGGTTCATGCACCGATGGTGACGGCCTGAGGTTGCCTCCCCGTTTCACGGCAATAACGCATGCTTTCCAGCGGTTCACCGCGCCGGTCCCGGGGGTGTGAGGAAGCGTGACCTGCGTCTTCGCACGGGGAAGTGAGTCTGGTCACGCGCCGGCGGACGAACCGATCGGCCGGACGGCACGTCTCTGTCTGTCGAACGACCGGGGAGGGACCGTCCGATGCGACTGCCGAGGGTACGCAGACCGCGCCTGCCACGCACGCGTGCCGGGCGGCGCAGGCTCGTGCAGGCGGTGATGGCGGGGTGTGTGCTGGCGCTGCTGCCGTCGACCTGGATGTACGTGACGACGGAGGACCGGCTGCGGACGACGGCCGACGTGCCGCCTGCCCAGGTCGCCGTGGTCTTCGGGGCCGGGCTTTGGGACGGCGAGCCGTCGCCGTATCTCGCCCACCGGCTCGACGCGGCGGCGAAGCTGTACCGGGAGAACCGGATCGAGGTCGTCCTCGTCACCGGCGACAACAGCCGCAAGGACTACGACGAGCCCGATGCCATGCGCGCGTACCTGACCCGGCACGGCGTCCCGGCCACGCGGATCGTCAGCGACTACGCCGGCTTCGACACCTGGGACTCCTGCGTCCGCGCGCGGAAGATCTTCGGCGTGGACAGGGCGGTGCTGATCAGCCAGGGCTTCCACATCCGGCGTGCGGTCGCTCTCTGTCAGGCGGCGGGGGTCACCTCGTACGGCATCGGCGTCGACGCAAGGCACGACGCCACCTGGTACTACGGCGGCGCCCGGGAGATCTTCGCGGCGGCGAAGGCGGCCCTGGACGTGGTGCTGCGGCCGGACCCGCGGTTCCTGGGGCCGAAGGAGACCGGGGTGACGGACGCGCTGGCCTCGGCCCGCTGACCGCGGGTGCGCGGCGCGTTCCTCACCGCTGCGGGGGGTCACGGGGGAGGTCGCCGTCTTGGGCGCGTAACACGGAGCCGTCCCCGGCGTAACACGGCCGACGCACGCTGAGGAGCATGCCGAACTCCGCGACGCCCACGCACTGCCCGTACTGCGCCCTGCAGTGCGGCATGAACCTGACCCCCGCTCCGGACGGGACCGTCGAGGTGAGCGAGCGCGCGGACTTCCCGGTGAACCGGGGGGCGCTGTGCGGCAAGGGCCGTACGGCGCCCGCGGTGCTCTCGTCCCGGGTGCGCCTGACCTCCCCGTTGGTGCGCTCCGGGGGCACGCTGGTGCCCACCGGCTGGGACGAGGCGCTGGACCGGATCGCCGAGGGGCTGTCCCGCACGCGCACGGAGCATGGTCCGGACGCGTGCGGGGTCTTCGGCGGGGGCGGCCTCACCAACGAGAAGGCGTACACGCTCGGCAAGTTCGCCCGGGTCGTCCTCGGTACCTCGCAGATCGACTACAACGGGCGCTTCTGCATGTCGTCCGCGGCGGCCGGCGGGATGAAGGCATTCGGGCTGGACCGGGGGCTGCCCTTCCCGCTGGAGGACATCCCGAAGTCCGGCTGTGTGATCCTGGTCGGCTCGAACCTCGCCGAGACCATGCCGCCGGCCCTGCGGTTCTTCACCGAACTGCGGGAGAACGGCGGCACATTGATCGTGATCGACCCGCGCCGCACCAAGACCGCCGAGCAGGCCGACCTGCATCTGATGCCCCGGCCGGGCTCGGATCTGGCTCTCGCGCTCGGGCTGCTGCACCTGGTGGTGGCGGAAGGCCGCACGGACGAGGCGTACATCAGCGAGCGTACGGTCGGCTGGGAGGACGCGCGGGCCGCCGCGATGGCCCACTGGCCGGAGTACGTGGAGCGGATCACCGGTGTGCCGGTGCCCCAACTCCGCGAGACCGTGAGGCTGTTCTGTGAACCGGAGTCCGCGATGGTGCTCACCGCGCGCGGGCCCGAGCAGCAGTCCAAGGGCACCGACACCGTGAGCGCGTGGATCAACCTGTGCCTGGCGACCGGGCGGGCGGGACGGCCGTTCAGCGGATACGGCTGTCTGACCGGGCAGGGCAACGGGCAGGGTGGGCGCGAACACGGCCAGAAGGCCGACCAGTTGCCCGGCTACCGCAAGCTGGACGACCCGGCGGCGCGGGCGCATGTCGCCGAGGTGTGGGGCGTGGACCCCGACTCGCTGCCCGGCCCGGGGCGCAGCGCCTACGAGTTGCTGGACGCGCTCGGCACGGACATCAAGTCGCTGCTGCTGATGGGCTCCAACCCGGTGGTGTCGGCGCCGCGTGCCGCGCACATCGAGGAGCGCATCAAGTCCCTCGATTTCCTTGCGGTCTGCGACGTCGTCCTGTCGGAGACGGCGGCCCTCGCGGACGTGGTCCTGCCGGTCACGCAGTGGGCCGAGGAGACGGGCACGACGACCAACCTGGAGGGGCGGGTGCTGCTGCGCCGGAAGGCGATCACCCCGCCGGACGGCATCCGCAGCGACCTGGACGTCATGCACGAACTCGCCGACCGCCTCGGGGTGGAGAAGGGCTTCCCGACCGACCCCGAGGAGGTCTTCGAGGAACTGCGCCGGGCGAGCGCGGGCGGCCCGGCCGACTACTCCGGGATCACCTACCGTCGACTGGCCGAGGAGAACGGGGTGTTCTGGCCGTGCCCGACGCCCGTCAAGGACCCGTCCGCCGCCGACGACGCCCACCCCGGTACCCCCCGTCTCTTCCTGGACCGGTTCGCCCACCCCGACGGCCGGGCCCGCTTCGTCCCCGTCTCGCACCGGGCGATCGCGGAGGAGCCCGACGAGGAGTACCCGGTGCTGCTGACGACCGGGCGGGTGGTGGCCCAGTACCAGTCCGGCGCGCAGACCCGCCGGGTGGACGAGCTGAACGCCGCCGCGCCGGGCCCGTTCGTGGAGCTGCACCCGCGGCTCGCGGAGCGGCTGGGGGCGGCCGAGGGCGATCCGGTGGCCGTGGTCTCACGGCGCGGGCGGGCCGTGGCACCAGCCCGCATCACGCTCGGCATCCGCCCCGACACCGTCTTCATGCCGTTCCACTGGTACGGCGAGGGCCGCGCCAACACCCTCACCAACCCGGCGCTGGACCCGACGTCACGGATGCCGGAGTTCAAGGCGTGCGCGGTGCGACTGGAGACGGTGGAGCGGTAGGGCCCGGCTCACCTGAGCAGCCAGTCGCCGCTCTCGATGAGCTTGCCGCGGGCGCGCAGGCGGGCGGCGACGGGGGGGTGCCGCCACGTAGACCCAGGCGCGCACGGGCGTGCCGTCGGCCGTGCGGATCACCTCGCGGGCGACCCTTTCGTACAGGTTGCGTGGGTCTCCTGGGGTGTACTCCTCCAACTCGTCGAGTACGGCCAGCAGTTCGGTGTATGCGTCGGCCTGCGGGGTGACGAGTTCCCCCATGACCACTCCCCCGGCCTCCTCGACGGCGTACGGGTAGCCGGGGCCGTCGTACAGCAGCGCTCCGGCGAGTCGGCCCGGCTCCTCCGCTCGGATACGGCCGCGCAGGAAGAGGTCGTGGTTGACCTCGCCGGGGCGGAGGGTGCCGTAGACGAAGAACGGGAGTCTCGCAGGGGTCACAGAAACGATTCTCTCCCCTCACACACCTGCACGTGACGCGGTATGGACACGGCTTGTCATGACCTCTTAAATCTTCGACAACGTCCGCGCCACCCCCCACGCGCCCCGTTGGCGCCTTTCAGAGGAGACCGATGAGTCGGATACGGCCGTACGTCCGAGGTGCCCGTTCCCGTCGTCTCGCCACCGCCGGAGTGGCCGCCACCGCCGCCACCCTGCTGGCCGCAGCACTCTCCCCCGCCGCCGGTGCGGCCGACAGACCCACCAGGGCCACCGCGCTCGAGAACGCCGCGTCGATCCTGGCCGACCACGCCTCGACGCTGGGGCTCACCTCCGCCCAGGGCACCAAGGTCCGGGACGTGATCGTCGACCCCGACGGCACCCAGCACGTCCGCTACGACCGTACCTACCGCCAACTGCCCGTACTGGGCGGTGACTTCGTGGTCCATCTGGCGCCGGACGGGGCGTACAAGAGCTCCTCGCGCGCCACGAGGAGCGCGATATCCCTCTCCAGCGTCACCCCGGTCCTGTCCGCGCCGAAGGCCGCCGACCTCGCGGCGAACGCCCTCAAGGCGGCCAACCTCGGCGAGACACTGAAGAAGCTGACGGCCAAGCCCCGACTGGTCGTCGACGCCCTGCACGGGGCGCCGAAGCTGGCCTGGCAGACCGACGCCGCCGCCCAGGACTCCCTCGGCAACCCGGTCGCGCGGACAGTCCTCACGGACGCCCGCACGGGTGCGCAGATCGACGCGTGGGACAGCATCGAGCAGGCGGCCGGCGACGGGAAGTCGCTGTACAGCGGCACGGTTTCGCTGGAGACGACCCAGTCGGGATCGACGTACCAGCTCAAGGACGCGACGCGCGGGAACACGTACACGGGCGACGCGGCCAACAAGACCGACCTGTGCTTCCTGAACATCTGCATCAGCCGGGCGCCCGCGACCCTGTTCACCGACGCGGACAACCACTGGGGCACGGGGGCGACTTCGGACCGGGCCACGGCGGCGGTGGACGCGCAGTACGGCACCGACGTCACCTGGGACTACTACAAGAAGGTCCACGGGCGGAACGGCATCGGCGGGGACGGCAAGGGCTCCTACAACCGCGTCCACTACGGCAACAACTACAACAACGCCTTCTGGGACGACAGTTGCTTCTGCATGACGTACGGCGACGGTGACGGGACGCAGCTCGGCCCGCTGGTCTCGCTCGACGTGGCGGGCCACGAGATGTCGCACGGCGTGACGTCGAAGACGGCGGCGCTGACGTACTCGGGCGAGTCGGGCGGGCTCAACGAGGCGACCTCCGACATCTTCGGGACGCTGGTGGAGTTCTACGCGGGCAACTCCTCGGACGCCGGCGACTATTTGGTCGGCGAGAAGATCGTCCGCTCCGGCTTCGGGCGGGACGCCCTGCGCTACATGGACAAGCCCTCCAAGGACGGCAACTCCGCCGACTCCTGGAGCAGTTCGGTCGGCAACCTGGACGTCCACTACTCCTCCGGCGTCGCCAACCACTTCGCGTACCTGCTGGCGGAGGGCAGCGGCGCCAAGACCATCAACGGCGTCAGCTACAACTCCCCCACCTCCAACGGCTCCACGGTCACCGGCATCGGCCGCGACAAGCTGGGCGCCATCTGGTACCGGGCGCTGACGGTCTACATGACGTCCTCGACGAACTACGCGGGGGCACGGACGGCCACCCTGAACGCGGCGAAGGACCTCTACGGGGCGGGCAGCACCGAGTACAACGCGGTGGCGGCGGCCTGGAGCGCGGTCAACGTGAACTGAGAGCTCGTGCGTGTGACACGGCCGTCCCGGGATCCGGGGCGGCCGTGTCATCGGCTTGGGCTGCCTCGGCACCGGGGAGCCCACGGCGGACACTGGGAGTGGGCGCGGTGCACTACCACCGGGGCGGAAGGAGCCCAGCCCTCACTGCGGTGGGGACGCGGGCGATCGAGGAGGCGCTCGCGGCCTACTGACCGAAGTCCGGGAGGGTGAGCGTGCCGTCCTCCGCCAGGGAGAAGCCCGGGTTGTACGCCACCTCCCAGGCGTGGCCGTCCGGGTCCGTGAAGGCGCTGGAGTAGAAGCCGATCTCGTTCACCGCGGCCGGTTTGGTGACGGTGCCGCCCGCCTGCGCCACGGTCGCGAGGAGGGCGTCGACCTCCGCCTCCGAGCGGACGTTGTGGGCCAGGGTGATCCCGCCGAAGCCGTGCGCCGGTCCCGGCTCCAGTCCGCAGTCCTTCGCGAGTTTCTCCCGGCTCCACAGGACCAGGCCCAGGCCCCCCGCCTGGAAGAAGACCGTCTCCGCGACCTCCTGGCCGCGCCAGCCCAGGGCCTCGTAGAACGCCTTGGAGCGGGCGAGGTCCCGGACGCCCAGCGTGATGAGGGTGATGCGCTGTTCCATGCCCATCACCTCACGGTAGCCCCGCTGACGGGAGTCCGGCGCGACACCTCCTGGGACTTCAACCGTCAGTGTCACTCCGTGGCTCTCGGGGATTCTCCTTGGCCTGGCCGAAGTGCCCTGCGAGAAAGCGCCGGACATCCTCGGCCGTGGGATCGTGGAGAGTGTCGAGGACCTCGGCCGCCTCGACCAGCGCCTCCTGGGCGACAGCTGCCCTGCCGACGGCGGCGAGTAGCCTGCCCAGTGCCACGAGGGAGCGGGCCAGACCCGGCATGTCGCCGACCCTACGCCGTACCAGGACGGCCTGCTCGTACCAGCCGATCGCGTCACTCGTGTGTCCCTGGGTCTTGCAGACGTCACCCAGGCCGTGCAGGGATTTGGCCTCCGCGGACAGATCCACCGTCTCGCGCGCGGCGACGAGGGCCCGCTCGTACTCCGCGTACGCCTGGGCCGGGCGACCCAGGTTCAATTCGAGCGCGCCGATCTCGCTCAGACTGATCGACTCACCGCGACGATCACCGGTCTCCTGACGGATGACCAATGCTTCGCGCTGGCGGTGCAGAGCTTCCTCGTACCGTCCCATGAGACGCAGTGTCCAAGCGACGTTGTAGGTGCTCCGGGCCTCCCACCGTCGGTCGTTGATGTCCTGGCTGACTCGCAACGCTTCGGTGAAGTGCACAAGGGCGTCTTCGTGGCGCTCCAGGTCTGATTCCGCCCCGCCGAGGCAGATCAGGCTCCAGGCTTCCGCCCACCGATCACGCAACCGCCGCGAGGCTTCGACCGCAGTCGTCGACAGTTCGAGTCGGTAGATGTTGTGCCTGCGCGAACGCAGGAAGTAGACCAGTGCCACGGGAAGTTTCCAGGCCACCTCGTCCAGGCCGAGTTCCACAGCCTGTTGCACGGCAGGGACCAGGCTGGACAGTTCCGCGTCGCACCACCGGAGGGCTGCGGCGGGATCGGTGAACAACGCCTTCCCTTGGTACCCCCCACGGTCGAGAGGAACGTGTTGCCGTTCGGGGACAAGGACGCGGTCGGCGGCGTCCGCCATCCGCAGATAGAACGACAGCTCGCGTTTCAGCGCGTGGGCCCGATCCTGCCGGGATTCCTCTGCCGCCGCCTGCTCCCGGGCGTAGTCTCGGAGCAGGTCATGGTAGGCGTATCGCCTTTCTCCTGTTTCCTCAAGCATGTTGACGGCGGTCAGCCTGCGCAGGACGCGCAGCGTGTCGGTCTCGGAAAGGCCCGTCAGGGCGGCGGCGGCCGGTACGGAGAAGTCCGGTCCGGCGTGCAGCGACAGTAGCCGGAAAGCCCTGGCGGTCGCTGGGGGCAGCTGTTCGTACGACCATGAGAACACCGAGCGGACCTCCAATTCCTCGTCCAGTGCGGAAAGCGCTTCGAGCCGATCGTTACCGCTTGTCAGCTCCTCCAGGAGTGTCATGAGACTGGCGTCGGAACTCGCCAGACGTGCCGCCATCCTGACCGTGAGAGGCAGACGGCCGCAGCGCAGCACGAGTTGTGTCGCGCCGTCCGTGTCCCGATGACCGGACAGGCGAGAGAACAGTTCCACCGCATGGGGTGTGTCGAGCGGCCTGACGGGCAGATGTGTCGCCCCGTCCACAGCGGTCAGGCTACTCAGCCGGTTCCTGCTCGTGACGACCGTGAAGCAAACGGGTGATGCCGGGAGCAGTGGCCGCACCTGGTCCGACGAGCCTGCGTTGTCCGCCACCAGCAGCAGTCTTTTCCCGTCGATCAGAGATCTGAAGAGCGCCGACATGGCGCTGAGATCACCGGGCATACGGTCGGCCGGCATTCCCAGGGCCGAGAGGAACCCGTGGAGTACCTCCTCGGGCGGCAACGGAGCAAGGCGATCATAGCCACGGAGATTCACGTACAACTGGCCGTCGGGGAACTGCTGTTTGACCGAATGGGCCCAGAAGACGGCGAGAGCGCTCTTGCCGACGCCCGCGGGGCCCGAAATCAGTACGATCTCGTTCTCGGCCATGGCGAGCTCGCTCAACTGGGCCATGGGGTCAGCCCGGTCCGTGAAGCAGGTCGCGGCTCTGGGGAGCTGCCGCGGGGCCGGGAGGCTGTTCTGGCCATTGTTCACGCCGCCGTAGATCGTCCCGGCCTGGACGACATGCGTGGCCTGCCCGTCGAAGGCGTTGCTCTTGCCGTCTGCGTTCATGCACGTGTCTCCGACGTTCGTGGAATGCAGATCAAGGCGTGGGACGGAGGCGGGGAGCCGCTGGGAGCGGAGACCGGCCGGCCTGACGGTCTATCGCGGCGCGCAGACCGGTGGCGAAGCGGACCCCGGCCGGGGCCAGTGCCCCGGCGGCCACGAGGGCGTCCACGGTGCGGTCTGCCTGCTCATGGTGGTACTGGAACGCCGTCTCGACGTTGATCATCTCCCCGCGAGGAACACCCGCCGGGAGGCAGGCCGAACGCGCTTGCCACAGCTCTGCCAAGGAAACATGGGCGTAGAGGCCATGGAAGGCCTGCCTGATCGGCACGGGACGGACACGGTGCGGCACTTCCACCGGGAGGGAGCTCTCCGCCGTGAAGAACTCATACATGTCCATCAGAGCGGTCAGTTTGGTGCGCTGAAACTCGCGAAGCAGGGTAGCCGCGATGTCGGTGTCGGGTGCTCCGTCGAGCAGCGCCACGCCTGCTGCGCCGAACGCGCGCGGCGTGCCGTACACGGCGGTTCCATGATCTACCGGCGTGGCCCGGAGCGGCACTATCGTCCGCAGCCCCGCGCGCAGCGCCCCCGCGTACTCGGGAATGAGCCGGGACAACTCGTCCGCCGCCTCGCTGAGGGCGCGTCGCCAGGCTTCCCACCGCGGAGGGGAAAGACGGTTCCATGCCGTTCGGTCGTGCCCGAGGCGATAGGGGTCGAGGTCGTCGACGGTAACGGGCAGCGATCCAGCGGTCAGTTGCCTGATCTCGATCCACCCGGCCGGCGGCCGATCGGCTCCCTCGACGGACACGATCGCGGTGGCCCCGTCGCCCGCGACGCGTGACGCCCCCAGGCCAGGCAGATGCACCAGTCCCGCTCGTACGGGGAGGGGCAGCCTGGTGGTGACGCCCGCACGCCAGGCGACAGCGGCGGCGAGACCGGCGATGTGAGCCAGGTCCCTTTCTCGACAACTAGTGCCCTCACGAAGACAACGGACCGCCCAGGTCTGCACAAAGGGGTGACGGAGGACTTCCGCCGTGGCGGCAGGATGGCGGCTGTCCAGTTCGATGAGCAGCTCCCGGCCGATTGCCGCCGCCACCGTCAGGTCCGAACGGCCTGCCGACTGGGCCCCTCCCGCGATGAGCGCCCGCGTCATCGAGAGTTGCACCTCCTGCAGAGCCCTGACCCCGTCCACCGTCCCGGCTCCGTCGGCGAGCGCGTCGAAGGCCCCCTTCGGCAGCTGGTGCATGACCGGAGGGTGACCACCGCCGGGCGAACCGGCCGTCCCTGGCCGAATCGCCGTGACCTCGGACGCCAGGAAACGAAGGTCGGCGCAGTAGACCGAGGGGTTGTCGAACCCGTTTTCCGGCCGATAGCGATGGGCGTACAGACCGCCGCCGCAGATATGAACCACCGGGCATGCGAGGCAGGTCTTGCAGAGGTTCGCATGGCCCTCGTTCCTCGCCGCCATGCCCGGGTGCCCCATCACTTGGTCCAGACTTTGGGTGAAGACGGTCATACCCGTCGTCGGTGCCCCCGGGTAAGCCGTCTTCAGCGAGTCGGCCTGCTCCCACGACCCGTCGGTGTCCACCACGGCGAGAGCGACGGGACGGAGCCCCACCGCCTCGCTGCCACTGGATTCCCCGCGCGATGCGGCGACCAGGGCATCGAACAGACGAATTGGGACGGGTCTGCCATCGGCGAGCCAGCGGGAGTGAATACGGCGCAACCACGCGCCGTAGGGCGCCGGAGTCGACCCGTGGCCGGGCGGCGGGTTGGCCCATGTGGCGTGCGGCAACAGAAAGTTCAGACGCGGCGGGGCCTCTTCGAGTAACGCTTCGTAGACCGCAATCGGATCGTTCTCGAGGTCCACTGTGCAGAGGATGCCGGCGTAGAGATGGCGGAACTCGGGCCGTCGCAGCAGAGCGAGTGCGCGCAGCACCCGCGCATGGCTGCTTCGGCCGTTCGCGTAACGGCGGTGCCGGTCGTTCGACGACCTGTCGCCGTCGAGTGATACACCGACCCGTACGCCATGTTCGTCGAAGAGCCTGCAGAACCGGTCGTTCAACGTGACGCCGTTGGTCTGGATGTGCAGGTCCACCCGGACCGTGTCGTCCAGAACTCCACGTAACGTCTCGATGATGTCCCGCAGACGCGAGACCCCCAGGAGGAGAGGCTCGCCGCCATGGAGGGTGATGCGCACCGCGGGCACTCGATGGGTTCGCGCGTGTTCCGCTATGCGTCTGCCTGTCTGGGCCGCGATCACCGGGGTCATGACCCGCGGCTTGACCCGCCAACTCTGATCAGCGTGTTCGTAGATGTAGCAGTGATCGCAAGCCAGGTCGCAGCCGCCGTGAACCTTCAGAACGAATTGGTCGATGAAGGGACGCACTCTTCCTCGCCGATTTCGGAGTCGAAGGCAGCCATGCGCGCCGGCAGGTCGGGGGTGAGAACGCGAACCCGCAATCCTGCGGCCAGGACGGCGGAATCGGTGAAAAGGCTTGCCAGGGAGACGTGTGTGATGTCGGGAAGCGGGTTCCCGGGAATCTCCGTATCGCTCATGGTCACCTCTTCTGCCTCGCAAGCAAGGCGGGTCCGATCGAGAGTGCACGATCTCGGACAGGAGGAGGGCGGATGTGGTCAGTGCTCGAACGGCCCCCAACTGCAGCAGAATAGCAGCGGGTTGACTCACTGTCTGCGGCACTCTTCGGCTCTTTCCCTGCCGAGGGGCGTAGACTTCACCGGTGAGTTTCGAACCCGATCGGATATCACAGGTCGTACTCCGGCCGGTTGCAGTTGATGATGAGGAACGATTTCTCGAGCTGGCCCGCCTCAGCACCGATCTCCACCATCCGTGGGTGGGACTGGCCCGTACACCCAGCGGCTTCTCGGCCTACCTGTCGAAATCCGATCACGTAAACGCCGTCTGCATGGTTCTCTGCCTCAAGGGGCAGGGCGATCTGGTGGGCATGATCAACATAAAGGACATCGTGCGTGGCCCCTACCAGAAGGGCGTACTGGGGTTCGCCGCGTTCCTGCCCTATGCGGGACAGGGCTACATGTCAGCGGGTGTCGCGCTGGCGGTACATCATGCTTTTGAGCACCTCGAACTGAACCGAGTAGAGGCAGACATTCAGCCCGGGAACGGGGCCTCCCTGAGACTTGTTCAGCGGCTCGGCTTCCGCAGGGAGGGCTTCTCGCCCGGCTTCATCAAGATCGCGGGTGTCTGGCGCGACCACGAACGCTGGGCGATTACCCGGGACATGGAGCTTCCTGTCGTTTTCCGGGAGTGAGGTTCTCAGCGAGGCGGCGACAATGGGCCCGCTCATTCCATCGTCAGGCCGCCGTGGATGTCGCGGGCCTGCACCACGTTCTTGGCCTGTCCCCGGAAGGAGTTGGCGACGCCGTCGCCGGTTGCCTGGTTCCACAGGTTCTGGCACTCCTGACGGAACGCGGGGTCGCGGGTGAACTCCTCGTCCAGTGCCGTCGCAAGCTGCGCCCGGGACTCAGGTACCGCGGGGCGACCCGCGAACCGTTCCCTGATCCGCCGCAAGAGCATGGGGAGAGCGGCACCCGTGGATTCGCCCGCTCCGGTCGCCAGGCCGGTGGCGAGGGCTCCGGCGATGGCAAGGGACAAGGGATCCATAGGCCTGCTCCGCTCGGTGAGTTGTGCCCCGTCCATCATGCAGGCGCGGGAACGGCCAGACCATAGGCCGCCACCTGCGGCGCGGCAGAGCGCCGGACTTCGTACCCGGTAACCGGCGTCGGACCGCGCCCCCGGGTACGACCTCGCCGATCTGCGTCCGGCGCGCGAGCCGACGATCCGCGCACCGCCGTCGTCGCGCCTGCGAGTCGATCCATGGCGAGACACCCGGCGACCGGGCCGGTTCACGCCGGTTCGATACCACCGCCGTGCGGCGTGCGAAGGAGGCCACGGGTTTCTCGCCGGGGAGACCGTCCTGCACGCCGTCCAGCGCGTCGCACGCGTCCAGCACCGCCCGGCGGATCAGGGAGTCAACGATTTCGACGACGATTCGGCGGTCGGGGTGCGCGGCGGGAGACCGTTCACCCTCCGTACGGCATGGCGGCCCTCCCCTCCCTCAGCGCCCGCCCCCACCACACCAGCTGGTCCAGCATCGTCTTCGCCGCGGCGTCCGGGCCCGACGGATCCTTCGGGCGGCCGTCGGCGAAAGAACCCCCCGCGTTGTGGAAGCTCACCGTGTCCCTGACCGTCACCGCGTGGAGTTCGGCGAAGACCTGGCGGAGGTGTTCCACGGCTCGCAGGCCGCCCGAGATGCCGCCGTAGGAGACCAGGGCCACCGGTTTGGCCTGCCACTGCGTGAAGTGCCAGTCGATCAGGTTCTTCAGGCCGGCCGGGTAGGAGTGGTTGTACTCGGGGGTGAGGACCACGAAGGCGTCCGCCGACTCGAGTTTCGGAGTCACCGAGGCGAGGGCGGCGGTCGCCTCGGGGCTCGGCGCCATGGTCATGGGCAGGTCGGTCTCGGCCACGTCCACGATCTGGGGGACCAGGTCGTCGCGGTCGCGGAGACGGTCGAGGAGCCAGTCGGCGACGACGGGGCCGAAACGGCCGTGCCGGTTGCTGCCGATGACCAGGGCGACACGGAGAGGAGCGGTTTCTGTCTGCATGAGGGACAGCCTGATACCTCGACCAAAGTTGAGGTCAAGCGGGGAACTCGGCCACCGGGTCACCCGTTCACACGCGCGCCCTGCGCCCTTCGGGTTCTCTTCGCCGACCTGCCCGCAATACCGCGATGACCTGCTGAAACTCGGCCCGAACCGACCCGGGGCACAGCGATCTGACACCCATTCACCACATTTCTGACGCTCCTTCGGGAAGCGGACCCGGCCCACTGCCACTTACCTCGAAGGCACAGGGACCCACCCGAGAGCTCGAGGAGCACCATGCGCCCCACCTCCCGCCTGCTGACCGGCAGCGCGCTCGCCGTCGCCGCCGCGGGTCTCGTCTGTGCGCCCGCGTACGCCGGGGACACGGACGGGCTCGAGGTGTTCCCGTCCTCCGTGGTGCCGGGCGGCCAGGTCACGGTGAACACGTCCGCCTGCGGGGACGGCGGCACGGCCGCGGGGGACGCCAGCGCGGTGGGCGCGGGCACCTTCACGCTGGCGCCCAGCACGCACGAGGGTGACGCGATCGGGCAGTTCCGGGTGCCGCCGAGCGCGCAGCCGGGGACGTACGAGATCGTCGCGACCTGTGCGGGGGACGGCCGACGGGTGACCGGTGACCTGGTGGTCACACTGACCTCGCAGCGTCAGCCGGTGCATCCCAGAGGAAGTGTGAAGACGGGGGTCGGTGGCGCTCTTGGCCCCGATCCCGGACAGACCGCGGCCGGCGTGGCGGCTCTCGCCGTCGCCGCCGCGGGCGGTACCTGGCTCCTGCATCGCCGGGCGAGAGGCGACGGGATCTGACGGACACCCTCCGCTGTCCGTCCGCCGGTACCGCATCTCCCCTCCCCCTCCGGGTCCGACGCCCCTCGCGGCCCGGAGGGGGGCGGGCAGGCCGTCGAGGAGGAGGTTCCTGTGCGCGACCGCAGCTTCGGCAACACCGTCATAGCGGGCGTCACCGTGATGGCCCTGTGCACCGGCGCGTGGCTGCTGCGCAGCGGCGCCGAGACCCACGCCCCGCCGCAGCCGTCCGCGGCCCAGGCGCACGTGGGAGGGAACGACCCGCGGGCCGCCGTGCCCGCCCTGCCGCCGTCCCCGCCCGACCGCGTCCGTATCCCCGCGATCCATGTGGACGCGCCGCTGATGGGCCTGGCCCTCACGGCGAGCGGCAGCCTCGATGTGCCACCGGCCTCGCGGAAGAACCTCGCCGGCTGGTACGAGGCGGGCACCACTCCCGGTGAGACGGGCACCGCGATCCTCGCCGGGCATGTCGACAACGCCGAAGGACCCGCCGTCTTCTACGACCTCGGCGCCCTCCGGAAGGGCAGCGCGATCGAGGTGGACCGGCGCGACGGAAGCGTCGCGGTGTTCACGGTGGACGCGGTCGAGGTGTACGACGCGAAGGTCTTCCCCGACGAGAAGGTGTACGGGGCCGCGAACAGGCCCGAGCTGCGGGTGATCACCTGCGGCGGGGGCTACTCACGCTCGACCGGTTACCGGGGGAACGTGGTGGTGTTCGCTCATCTCACGGGGGACCGCTGACGACCGCCTCGGCGATGGTGCGCGCGCAGTCCAGGGCCTCGGTGTGGGTGGTGTCGACCTCGATGTCGTAGACCACGCCCTGGTGGACGAGTTCCGCCTGCTTCTCGGCCATCCCCCGCGACCGGTCGCCCCGGACGATCTCCCGGCCCGCGGCCACCTCCGCGTCGCACCGGACGCCGACCCACAGCACGTCCAGTCCGTCCAGCGACTTCCGCCACCGTTCCTGCGAGTGCGCGCCGCCCAGGAACACGTCGTCGACGATCACCCGGGCGCCCGCCCAGGCCGTCGCGGCGACCCCGGCCCGCCAGGCCGCCTCCAGCCGCGTGAACTCCTGACCCACGCTCACTCCGCCGTCCGCCGCGAACTCGATGCCCGAGCCGGAGGACTGGAGCGAGGCCGGCATCGACTCGACGAACCCGTCGATCCCGAAGGCCAGCCACGGGTCCGGCAGGACCGCCTGCAGACAGCGCACGATTCCGGACTTGCCGGAGCTGGAACCGCCGTTGAGCACGAGCACCTGTGTCGTCACCGCGCCACCGTAGGTCAGGCGAGCCACTGTTCGTACGCAATATTCGCGACCAGGGCGAAGACCACGAACAGCAGGACGACCCGCACGAACCCGCTGCCCTTCTTCAGCGCCGTGTGCGCGCCCAGCATGCCGCCCGCGAGGTTAAGAGGGCCATCAGGGCGGCGAGCTGCCACAGGACGGTGCCCTGCCAGGCGAACATCGCGCGTGCTCCGGCATCGGTACGCCGGTCACCAGGTCGAGGTGGAGGACGGCGGTGCAGGCGAGGACGAGGAACGTGCCGGTGCCGGGGCCGATCAGACCGTCGTAGAACGCAGGCCGCCGGATGATGAAGGCGGCGACGCCGATGCGGACGGCCAGCCGTTCGTCGACGGGGGCCTTCCGGGCGTACGTCACCGCGGCCCCCGAGGTGCCGACAATGGCGACCGCCTTGTCGGTGCCGAGCGCGTACGCGGCCGGGGTGCCGGCCGGCAGGCCGAGCAGCAGGACCGGCAGCGGAAAAAGCCCTCCGCCGCCGACCACGGCGTCGATCCAGCCGGCCGCGAAGGCGGTGAGGCACAGGACGACGACCATGGTCAGCGATATGTCGGGCATGATCGCGGTCCTGAGGGACGGGTCCTTGCAGGTTGCACCCAGCTGGGCGGTGTCCGGGGAAGCCCCTGGGCGATGCTCCGGGACGGCGTCCTCACAGCGCACCCCCGGCGCCCACTCCCAACCCTCACACCTGCCCCCGGCCCCTGCTGAGGGCAGCGTTCCTCGCGGGAAACAGAGGTGATGCGGTCGGGTAACACCCGCAACGCACGCTCCTAGACATGACCTCGAATACGCGTGTGGTGGTGATCGGCGCCGGGCTCGCGGGCGTCCGGCTCGCCCGGCGGCTCGGAGAGCTCGGCACGCCCGTGACGCTGATCGGCGAGGAGGAGCACCGCCCGTACAACCGGGTGCTCCTCGCCGAGGTGCTGGCGGGACGGTACACCCCGGACGTGATCGCGCTTCCGGCACCGGCCGCGCTGACCCGTGCGCGGGTCCTGGGGATCGACCGCGAGGCGCGGACCGTCGAGTGCGCGGACGGTTCGAAGATCGCATACGACCGGCTGGTTCTGGCCACCGGCTCGAACCCGGTACTGCCGCCGCTGCGCGGTCTGTTCACCCCCGACCACGAGCTGCCGGAGGGCGTCCACGCCTTCCGCACCATGGACGACTGCCTGGGTCTTTCCAAGGCGGTCCGGCCCGGAGTGAAGGCGGTCGTGATCGGCGGCGGACTCCTCGGGGTCTCCGCGGCCCGCGCGCTCGCCCAGCGTGGCGCCCAGGTCATGCTGGCCCAGCAGTCCGAGCGACTGATGGAGCGCCAGCTCGACCCGAGCGCGTCCAAGCTCGTCCGGCGCCACCTGGGGGACCTCGGCGTCGAGGTCCACACCGATCTGCGCGTCCGTGACGTGCGCTGCGTGGGCGGCGCGGTCCGCTCGGTCGAGATGGCCGACGGATACGCCCTCGACGCCGAGATCGTGGTCCTGGCCTGCGGGGTCCACCCCCGTGTCGGCCTCGCGCAGACCGCGGGTCTCGAAGTCCGCAAGGGAATCGTCGTGGACGACGAACTGCGCACGTCCGACCCGCACATCCACGCCATCGGCGACTGCGCCCAGCACGACGGCAACGTCTACGGGCTCGCCACCCCGGCGCTCGAACAGGCCGACGTACTCGCCGAGTTGCTGGCGGTCGGCTCGGGAAACCAAGGCGCCCGCTACACCGGCACCCGTTCGCTGACCCGGCTCACGCTCGCCGGACAGACCGCCTTCGACCTGGCCGCGTTCGGCGAGACCGAGGCACTCCCGGGCGACGACGTCGTCCAGCTCGCGGACGCCACCCGCGGCACCTACCGCAAGGTCGTCGTCCGCGACGACCGCCTGGTCGGCGGGGTTCTCGTCGGCGAACTCGGCACCGTCGGCGCGCTCGCCCGCGCCTGGGAGGGAGCAGAGCCGCTCCCCTCCGACGGCGGCCCGCTGCTCCACCTGCTCACCAACGATGGAGGCTCCTGATGACCGCCACCCCGGAGGCCACGGAGGCCACCCCCACGATCGTGCTCGTCGGCCACGGCATGGTCGGCCAGCGCTTCCTGGAGGCGCTCGGCGAGCGCGGCCTGACCGCCACGCACCGCGTGGTCGTGCTCTGCGAGGAGCCGCGCCCCGCGTATGACCGCGTCGCGCTCACCTCGTACTTCTCGGGCAAGACGCCCGAGGAACTCTCCGTGACGGACATGGAGTTCATCGACACGCACGGCATCGAGCTGTACGTCGGCGACCCGGCCGTCGCCGTCGACCGCGACGCGAAGAAGGTCACCGCGAAGTCCGGGCAGGTCTTCGAGTACGAGACCCTCGTACTCGCCACCGGCTCCTACCCGTTCGTGCCGCCGGTCCCCAACAAGGACGCCCAGGGCTGTTTCGTCTACCGCACGATCGAGGACCTCCTCGCCATCGAGGAGTACGCGAAGACCCGCACCACCGGTGCCGTGGTCGGCGGCGGTCTGCTCGGTCTGGAGGCGGCCGGTGCGCTGAAGGGTCTCGGACTGACCTCCCACATCGTGGAGTTCGCGCCGCGGCTGATGCCGGTGCAGGTCGACGAGGGCGGCGGCGCGGCCCTCCTGCGCACCATCGAGGACATGGGCCTGAGCGTCCACACAGGCGTCGGTACGCAGGAGATCGTGGTCGACGAGACCGGTGCCGTCACTGGTATGAAGCTCTCCGACGGCTCCGAACTCGCCACCGACCTCGTGGTGTTCAGCGCCGGTGTCCGCCCCCGCGACCAGCTCGCCCGCGACTGCGGACTGACGGTCGGCGAGCGCGGCGGCATCGCGGTCGACGAGCAGTGCCGTACGGTCGCCGACCCGCACGTGTTCGCGATCGGCGAGTGCGCCCTGGCCGCCGACGGCCGGGTGTACGGCCTGGTGGCCCCCGGTTACGAGCAGGCCGAGACGGCTGCCGCGACGATCGCCGAGGACGAGGCGGAGTTCACCGGCGCCGACCTGTCCACCAAGCTGAAACTGCTCGGCGTGGACGTCGCCTCCTTCGGTGACGCGCACGGCGCCACCGCGGACTGCCTGGACGTCGTCTACTCCGACTCCCGCGCGGGCCTGTACAAGAAGCTGGTCATCGGCCGCGACGGCACGCTGCTCGGCGGCATCCTGGTCGGCGACGCGGAGGCGTACGGCACGCTGAAGGCGTTCACCGGTTCGGTCCCGCCGGTCAAGCCCGAGTCGCTGGTGCTGCCGGCCGGTGCCGGCGAGTCCGTCCAGCTCGGCCCGACCGCGCTGCCGGACGACGCGATCATCTGCTCCTGCAACAACGTCCGCAAGGGCACGATCCGCGGAGCGGTAACCGAGCACAACTGCACCACCGTGCCCGAGGTGAAGAAGTGCACCAAGGCCGGTACGACGTGCGGCAGTTGCGTCAAGGTGCTCGGCCAGCTGGTCACCGCGGAGCTGGAGGCGTCCGGCGTCGAGGTCGACAAGGGCCTGTGCGGCTGCTTCTCGCAGACCCGCGAGGAGCTGTACGAGATCGTCCTCGCTCTGCGCATCAACACCTACCAGGACCTGCTGGACCGCTACGGCCGCGACGGCGCCAAGGGCGGCGACGGCTGCGAGATCTGCAAGCCGGCGGTCGGCTCGATCATCGCCTCCCTCGCCCCGACCATCGGCGCGAGCGGCTATGTCCTGGACGGCGAGCAGGCCTCCCTCCAGGACTCCAACGACCACTTCCTCGCCAACATCCAGAAGAACGGCTCCTACTCGGTCGTCCCCCGCATCCCCGGCGGTGAGATCACCCCCGAGGGCCTCATCGTGATCGGTGAGATCGCCCGTGACTTCGGCCTCTACACGAAGATCACCGGCGGCCAGCGGATCGACATGTTCGGCGCCCGCGTCGAACAACTCCCCCTCATCTGGACCCGGTTGGTGGACGCCGGCTTCGAGTCCGGGCACGCCTACGGCAAGTCCCTGCGCACGGTGAAGTCCTGCGTCGGCCAGACCTGGTGCCGCTACGGCGTCCAGGACTCGGTCCGCATGGCGATCGACCTGGAGCTGCGCTACCGGGGCCTGAGGTCGCCGCACAAGCTGAAGTCGGCGGTGTCGGGCTGCGCCCGCGAGTGCGCCGAGGCCCAGTCGAAGGACTTCGGCGTGATCGCCACCTCCAACGGCTGGAACCTCTACGTCGGCGGCAACGGCGGCGCGACCCCGCGCCACGCGGACCTGCTCGCCCAGGACCTCACCGACGCCGAACTGATCAAGCTGATCGACCGGTTCCTGATGTTCTACATCCGCACCGCGGACCGCCTGGAGCGCACCTCGACCTGGCTGGAGCGCATCCCCGGCGGCCTGGACCACGTCCGTGACGTGGTCGTGGAGGACTCCCTCGGCATCTGCGAGGAGCTGGAGTCCCTGATGACGGCCCACGTGGCGCACTACGCCGACGAGTGGGCGACCACCATCAACGACCCCGAGAAGCTCTCCCGGTTCGTGTCCTTCGTGAACGCCCCCGACACCCCCGACCCGGTCGTCGGCTTCGTCCCCGAGCGCGAGCAGATCAAGCCCGACCTGCCGCTGCTGACCATCGGCCACCGTCCCCTGGAAGGAAGCGCCCAGCGATGACCCTGGCACCCGAGACCACCGACCTGAAGGTCGAACTCCAGCTGGACGGCGACTGGTTCGCGGTCTGCGAGCTGTCCCGGCTGCTCCCCGGCCGGGGAGTGGCGGCCCTGCTGCCCGACGGCCGTCAGGCCGCCCTGTTCCGCGACCGCGCCGGCAACCTGTACGCCGTCGACAACCGCGACCCCTTCGGCGGGGCGGCGGTCCTCTCCCGCGGCCTGACCGGCACCCACCAGGGACGGCCGTTCGTGGCCTCGCCGCTGCTGAAGCAGCGGTTCGACCTGGAGACCGGGCAGTGCCTGGACGACGAGTCGGTACGGATCACGACGTACGAGGTACGGGCGGCGTAACGAGCGCGCCGACCGCGCGAAGGACAGCGGGGCGACGGCCTGATAATCCGCTGGAGCGGCGAAAGGGCCCCGTGCTTGCATGGGGGCATGGTGCCCACCGACCGTCTCCTCGCCTTCGCGGCCATGTCGTTCCTGCTGATCGTGGTCCCCGGACCCAGCGTGCTGTTCGTGATCGGCCGGGCGCTCGCCCAGGGTCGGCGTGCCGCCCTGACCACGGTGGCGGGAAACACGGTCGGTGCCTACGTCCTGGTCCTCGCCGTGGCGTTCGGGGTCGGCTCGATCGTGGAGCGCTCGGTGCTGGTCTTCACCACGCTCAAGCTCGCCGGTGCCGCCTACCTGGTGTATCTGGGCGTCAAGGCGTGGCGCGGGCGCGGGTCGCTGCGCGCGGCGTTCGCCGGGGACGTGACGGCGGCTGCCGCGGCGGGACACGGCGGTCTGCGCACGTTCTGGGAGGGGTTCGCGGTCGGTGTCACCAACCCCAAGACCATCGTGTTCTTCGCCGCCGTACTGCCGCAGTTCGTGGACCGCGGCCAGGGCCAGGTGGCCGCGCAGATGCTGCTGCTCGGGCTGGTGTTCAACGTCATCGCGCTGGTCTCCGACGCCGTGTGGGGGCTGGTCGCGGCGACCGCGCGGGGCTGGTTCGCCCGCTCTCCGCGCCGCCTCTCCGCGGTGGGCGGGGTCGGCGGATTGACCATGATCGGCCTCGGAGTGACGGTGGCGGTGACGGGCCGGAAGGACTGAGGGCTCAGAGGGCTCAGACCTTCAGGGCGTCGTACGCCACTCCCGTGAGTTCCTCCGAGGCGGCCCAAAGGAGTGGGGCCGCCCTGTCGTCGCGGGTCCAGGGGGCCCGCCAGGAGGGGGCCGGGGAACCGCGCCACCCTGCCAGGGACGGGCCGGTGAAGGAGTCGGGCGGTACGTCGGGGGAGGTGGCCGCGTACAGGGTGGGGAGGGCGCCGGCGTCGGCGGACTGGGCGAAGAAACGGTTGCCGATCCGCATGAAGCGTTCCGTCGCCCTGCGGCCTGACATCTTCGGGCCCGCCGTCTGGAGGTTGGTGGCCGCGTACCCCGGGTGCGCCGCCGCCGCGACCACATCCGAGCCGTGGGCCGCCAGCCTGCGGGCCAGTTCGTGGACGAAGAGGAGGTTGGCGGTCTTGGAGCGGGCGTAGGCGACCCAACGGCGGTAGCGGCGCTCGCTGTTGAGGTCGTCGATGTCGATGTTGGCCAGCGCGTGCGCCGGACTGGAGACGGTCACGACGCGGGCGGCGGGTGTCTCGAGAAGCGTGGGCAGCAGCAGACCGGTCAGCGCGAAGTGGCCCAGGTGGTTCGTGCCGAACTGCGTCTCGAAGCCGTCCGCCGTGGTGCCGTACGGCAGTGCCATCACGCCGGCGTTGTTGATCAGCAGGTCGAGACGGTCGTAGGGATACGCCTCCGCGAACTCCCGTACGGAGGACAGGTCCCCGAGATCCAGGCGGGCGAACCGCACCTCAGCGCCCGGCACTTCGGCGACCAGCCGCTCCCCGGCGCCGGCACCGCGCACCTCGCTGCGACAGGCGAGCAGCACGCGGGCGCCCCTACGGGCCAGCTCCCGTGCGGTGACGTACCCGATCCCACTGTTGGCCCCGGTGACGACGGCGACGCGTCCGCTCTGATCGGGGACGTCCTCGGCACTCCAGCCCGACATGGCCGGCTCCCTCCGCAGACGGGGTGGGGTCCAGCCTACGAGTGCGGCAGGCCGGATGTAACGCCGCATGACATGCAATGGTCACGAATCAAACACTTCACCTCCACAATTGCGACACCCGCAATACGGTCATCCCCTCACGTAACACCTCCAGGGGGACGACATGGCCAACCCGTACAACACCCAGCCCACGCCGCCGTGGCAGCCGTCACCGCCGTCCGCTTCCCGGCCCGCCCCCAAGTGGGCCCGCAAGCGGTACGTCCTGCCCGCCCTCGCGCTCGCCCTCTTCCTCGGCGTCGGCATAGGTGCCGGCGACCAGGACAGGACGACGAACGACGCGAAGCCGGCCGCGGCCAAACCGCAGCCGACGGTGACCGTGACGGCGACAGCGACGGCCACCGCGACCCCGGAGCCGGAACCCGCGGTCACGGTGACCGCCACGAAGACGGTCAAGGTCACCAGGACGGTCACGGCACAGCCCGAGGCGGACACCGGCTCCGGGGCCGACCCGGGTTCCGACAGCGTCTATTACGCCAACTGTTCCGAGGCCCGAGCCGCCGGTGCCGCGCCGATCCACCGCGGTGAACCGGGGTACGCCTCCCACCTGGACCGGGACGACGACGGGGTGGCCTGCGACAGCTGAGCCGCAGGCGAGAGGGCGGCACCCCCGCACAAGGGTGCCGCCCTCTCGTCGTGACCCGGAACCGCCGCCCATCGGATGAGGGTCGGGGACGGGCGGCGGTTCCGGGGCCCGGCGCCCCGGAAGGGACCTACCGGTGGTCGCTGCCGTTCGCCGTGATCGCCGCGCGCCCCGCCTCCAGGCGGGCCACCGGGATGCGGAACGGGGAGCAGGAGACGTAGTCCAGACCCACCTCGTGGAAGAAGTGGACCGACTCCGGGTCACCACCGTGCTCACCGCAGACGCCGAGCTTGAGGTCGGGGCGGGTCTTGCGGCCCGCCTCGGCGGCGAGCTTGACCAGCGAGCCGACGCCGTCCTTGTCGATCGTCTCGAACGGGCTGACTCCGAAGATGCCCTTCTCCAGGTAGGCCGTGAAGAAGGAGGCCTCCACGTCGTCACGGCTGAAGCCCCATACCGTCTGGGTGAGGTCGTTCGTGCCGAAGGAGAAGAACTCAGCCGCCTCCGCGATCTGGCCGGCGGTCAGCGCGGCGCGCGGGAGCTCGATCATCGTGCCGATGGACAGCTTCAGCTCCACGCCCGTCGCCGCCTCGACCTCCGCGACGACCTGGTCGGCCTCCTCGCGGACGATCTCCAGCTCCTGGACGGTGCCGACGAGCGGGATCATGATCTCCGCGCGCGGGTCGCCCTTGGCGTTCTTGCGCTCGGCCGCGGCCTCGGCGATCGCGCGGACCTGCATCGTGAACAGGCCCGGGATCACCAGACCGAGGCGCACGCCGCGCAGGCCCAGCATCGGGTTCTGCTCGTGCAGGCGGTGCACGGCCTGGAGGAGGCGGAGTTCGTTCTCGTGCGGCTCCTGGCGGGACTCGGCGAGGGCGACTCGGACCGACAGCTCCGTGATGTCCGGCAGGAACTCGTGCAGCGGCGGGTCCAGGAGGCGGACCGTCACCGGCAGGCCGTCCATCGCCGAGAACAGCTCCACGAAGTCCTTCTTCTGGAGCGGCAGCAGCGCCTTCAGCGACTCCTCGCGCTCGGCCTCCGTGTCGGCCAGGATGAGCCGCTCGACCAGCTCACGGCGGTCGCCGAGGAACATGTGCTCGGTACGGCACAGGCCGATGCCCTGGGCGCCGAAGCGGCGGGCGCGCAGCGCGTCCTCGGCGTTGTCCGCGTTGGCGCGGACGCGAAGCCGGCGCTTGCGGTCGGCGAACGCCATGATCCGGTGCACGGCCTCGACCAGCTCGTCGGCGTCGTTGGCGCCCGCGTGCATCCGGCCCTCGAAGTACTCCACGACGGGAGACGGGACGACCGGGACCTCACCGAGGTAGACCTTGCCGGACGACCCGTCGATGGAGATCAGGTCGCCCTCCTCCACGACATGCCCGCCCGGAACCGTCATCCGGCGCCGCTTGGTGTCGACCTCCAGCTCCTCGGCGCCGCAGACACAGGTCTTGCCCATGCCGCGCGCGACGACGGCCGCGTGGGAGGTCTTGCCGCCGCGGGAGGTCAGGATGCCCTCGGCCGCGATCATGCCGTCGAGGTCGTCGGGGTTGGTCTCCCGGCGGACCAGGATGACCTTCTCGCCCGAACGCGACCACTTGACGGCGGTGTACGAGTCGAAGACCGCCTTGCCGACGGCCGCGCCCGGCGAGGCCGCGATGCCCCGGCCGACCTGCGCGACCTTGGTGTTCTCGTCGAAGCGCGGGAACATCAGCTGGGCCAGCTGGGCGCCGGTGACCCGCTGGAGCGCCTCGGCCTCGTCGATCAGGCCCTGGTCCACCAGCTGGGTGGCGATGCGGAAGGCCGCGCCCGCCGTGCGCTTGCCGACCCGGGTCTGGAGCATCCACAGCTGACCGCGCTCGATGGTGAACTCGATGTCGCAGAGGTCCTTGTAGTGGTTCTCCAGCGTCTCCATGATCTGCATCAGCTGGTCGTACGACTTCTTGTCGATCCGCTCCAGCTCCGCGAGCGGGACGGTGTTGCGGATGCCCGCGACGACGTCCTCGCCCTGGGCGTTCTGGAGGTAGTCGCCGTAGACGCCCTGGTGGCCGGAGGCGGGGTCGCGGGTGAAGGCGACACCGGTGCCGGAGTCGGGGCCGAGGTTGCCGAAGACCATCGAGCAGACGTTGACCGCGGTGCCGAGGTCGCCGGGGATGCGCTCCTGGCGGCGGTAGAGCTTGGCCCGGTCGGTGTTCCAGGAGTCGAAGACCGCGTGGATCGCGAGGTCCATCTGCTCGCGCGGGTCCTGCGGGAAGTCCCGGCCCGCCTCCTTCTTGACGATCTTCTTGAAGGCGGTGACCAGCTTCTTGAGGTCGGCGGCCTCCAGGTCGGTGTCGACCGTGACCTTCTTGGCCTCCTTGGCCTTGTCGAGGGCCTCCTCGAAGAGGTCGCCGTCGACGCCGAGGACGGTCTTGCCGAACATCTGGATGAGGCGCCGGTAGGAGTCCCAGGCGAAGCGGTCGTCGCCGGCCTGCTGGGCGAGACCCTGGACCGACTTGTCGGAGAGGCCGATGTTCAGGACCGTGTCCATCATCCCGGGCATCGAGAACTTCGCGCCGGAGCGGACCGAGACGAGCAGCGGGTCGTCGGCCTGGCCGAGCTTCTTGCCCATGCGCTGCTCCAGCGCGTCGAGGTGCGCACTCACCTCGTCACGCAGTGCCGCGGGCTCCTCGCCGCTGTCCAGGTAGACCTTGCAGGCTTCGGTCGTGATGGTGAAGCCGGGGGGAACGGGGAGTCCCAGGTTGGTCATCTCGGCGAGGTTCGCGCCCTTGCCACCCAGGAGGTCCTTGAGGTCCTTGTTTCCCTCGGTGAAGTCGTAGACGAACTTCGCTACGTGGGGTTCTTTGTTTTCCGACACGGGTCTCGACTCCCTCGAGGACGCGGTGGCTGCCCTGACGTCGAGGAACATACCCAGATCGAAGGCGCCTGGGTACGTCTACTCGGGCGTCATACGCCCGTAACCAGTCGTCCGCCAACGGATCGAAAGTCAAAGCTTGGCAAGCGACAGGGGCCCGATGTTTTCATTTCTTGAATGCATGGGCGCTCACCCACCTCTCTTTTCGCTCACATGAGCACCCAACAGCTACATCTGAGTTCGCCCGATGAACGATCAAAGGGTGGCACTGAGTGCCACCCTTTGGAGAAGTGCAGTCGCTCAAGATCCGCTCATCTGAGCCCTACCCTTATCAAGCGTGGCGAGAATCACGCTGCCACAGGGCGGCGGATTTCACCATGCGGACGTCATACGCCCATGGCCAGCAACCGCTCCTCGACCCGCTCGGGCGCGTACAGGTGCTCCACGACCAGCGCACCCGCCCCCACCAGCCCGGCCCGCTCCCCCAGCCGTGAGGTCACGATCTCCAGCCGGGCGGTGGAGCGCGGCAGCGCCCGCTGGTACAGCAGCTCCCGGACCCCCGTGAGGAAGGGAGTTCCGGCCAGATCTCCGGCGATCATCAGGACCCCGGGGTTCAGCAGGGTCACCACCGTCGCCAGGACGTCCCCGACGTGCCGCCCCGCCTCGCGGGCGAGCGCCGCCGCCTCGGGATGCCCGGACGCGAGCAGGTCCCGCACATCCGAGCCCGAGGCCGCGGGCACCCCGGCCGCTGCCAGCCTTCGCGCCACGGCACCACCGCTCGCCACGGCGGCGAGACAGCCGTAGGACCCGCACCGGCACAGCGACTCCGCGCCGGCCGGCACCCGGATGTGGCCCAGGTCGCCCGCGCCGCCGTCGATGCCCCGGTAGACCGAGCCGTCGACCACGACTCCGGCGCCGATGCCCGTCGAGACCTTGACCAGCACGAACGCCGAGCAGTCGGGGTAGGCCGTGCACTGTTCGCCGTAGGCCATGAGGTTGGCGTCGTTGTCGACGAGCACGGGGACCGGGCCCGCCCCGGTGTGCTCGGTGAAGGCTCTGGCGAGGCGGCCTCTTATGTCGTAGCCGTCCCAGCCGGGCATGATCGGCGGCTGGACCACCCGGCCGCTCTCCAGGTCGACCGGGCCCGGCACGGCGAGCCCGATCCCGCAGACCTCCTCCGCCCGCTGCCCCGCCTTCTCCAGCAGCTCGGCGAACCAACGGCCCAGCTCGCCGAGCACGGCGTCCGGGCCGTCCTCGATGACCAGGGTGCCGCTGTGCTCGGCGAATATCTCGCCGGTCAGGGACAGCACGGCCGCGCGCGCGTGCCTGGTCTCCAGGTCGGCGGCGAGGACGACGGCGTGGGCGTCGTCGAACTCCAGGGTGATGGAGGGGCGGCCGCCCAGCGGGGAGTCCACGGGGCCCCCGGCGCCCTCGCGCAGCCAGCCCGCGCGGAAGAGGCGGTCGAGGCGCTGGCCGACGGTCGCCCGGGACAGTCCGGTGGCCTGCTGGAGTGCGCCGCGCGTGACGGCACGCCCGCTGCGGACCAGTTCGAGCAGATCTCCGGCGCCGGTCTGACTCCGTCCAGCCATGCGCACCCCCTTGTGTTTCTCAACTCTGCATTACATATTGGGTTTTGCGTGTTAAATAGACGTAACCCTACGGTAGCCCTGACCGAACCGGTCAGCCATACGTCTTTCGGGGAGCCCCGAGTGGATCGCACTGCCCAGCTCATCACCCCTTCCGCGGAGCGTTCGATCGCATACGATCCGCCGGGTTCGTCACATTCCCTGCACGTCAGGGCGGCGAGGGTGCTGGAGGGCAACTGGACCGGCGCCTCCACGGTGCCCTCACGCGGTCTGTACCCGCACCAGTGGTCCTGGGACTCCGCGTTCATCGCGATCGGCCTGCGCCACCTCTCCCCGCTGCGGGCGCAGACGGAGCTGGAGACCCTGCTGTCGGCCCAGTGGGGCGACGGACGCGTCCCGCACATCGTCTTCAACCCCTCCGTACCGCTCGACGCGTACTTCCCGAGCCCCGACTTCTGGCGCTCCTCGACCGCGGGGCACGGCGCGGGCGCCCCGCGCACCGTACAGACGTCCGGCATCGTGCAGCCACCGGTCCACGCCCTGGCAGCGTGGCTGGTCCACCGCGCCGACCCCGGCCTGTCCCGGGCGCGCGGCTTCCTCGCCCGGGTGTACCCCCGTCTGGCCGCCTGGCACCGCTATCTCCTGCACCGCCGGGACCTGGGCGGCGGCGGCCTGGCGTCCGTCGTGCACCCCTGGGAACAGGGTATGGACAACAGCCCCGCCTGGGACCTCCCGCTCTCCCGCGTCACCCCGGCCCCGGCCCGCTCCTTCCGCCGCGCCGACCTCGACCACGGAGCCGCCGAGGACCGGCCGACGGACCTGGACTACGGACGGTACGTACGGCTGGCGACGGACTACCGGGACGGCGGGTACAGGGACGGGCCGGGCGGGGGCCGTGGTGTCGGCGCGGGCGGGTTCGCCGTCGAGGACCCCGCCTTCAACGCCCTGCTCATCGCCTCCGAGCACGCACTCGCCCGGATCGCCGCCGAGCTCGGAGCGCCCGGCACGGCCCGGCACGCGCGCGCGGAGCGGCTCACGGCGGCGCTGGTGGAGCGGCTGTGGGATCCGGCGAGCGGGATGTTCCTGTGCCGGGACCTCAGGGCCCCCGCCGCGGACGGGCGCGGCACCCTGATCCCCGAGCGTGGTGTGTCCGGCCTGGTCCCCCTGCTGCTCCCCGACCTCCCGCGGGGCATCGCCTCGACGCTGGTGCGTACCCTCTCCGGCCCGCACTTCGGGCTCGGCACCACCACCCGCCTCCCCCCGAGCCACGACCTCCTCGGCGAGGCCTTCGACCCGCACCGCTACTGGCGCGGCCCGGCCTGGTTCAACACCGCCTGGCTGCTGGAGCGAGGGCTGCGCACCCACGGCGCGCACCGACGGGCCGACGCGCTGCGCGAGTCGGTCCTCGAACTGGCCGAGGCCACCGACTTCGCGGAGTACGTCGACCCGTACACCGACGAGGCCTGCGGGGCGGCCGGTTTCAGCTGGACCGCCGCGCTCGCGCTCGACCTGCTGCACAGCGACATCACGGTCACGAACGACACCACAGGCACGGCGGACATGGCACTCAAGGGAGGGACCCGGCGATGACGGACCGGCATCATCTGCTCGTGCACGGCGAGACGTTCGCCGCCGTGGGGGACGGCGGGGACATCAGCGGGGTCCGGGGCGGCGGCAGCTCCCCGGACGGACTGTTCGTACGCGACGCCCGGCATCTGAGCCGCTGGCAGCTCACGGTCGACGGCGCGGTGCCCGAAGCACTGTCGCCGGTGGCCGACGGGGACACCGCGCGCTGCGTCCTCGTCCCGCGCGGGGGCCGGCAGGAGCCGCCCGCCTGCACCCTCTTCCGTGAGCAGGCGGTGGGGGACGGCTCGTTCGTCGAGTCCCTCCGGGTCACCAGCAACCGCCCGGTGCCGACCACGGTCCGGCTCGCGGTCACCGCGGACGCCGACTTCGCCGACCAGTTCGAACTCCGCTCCGACCACCGCACCTACACCAAGACCGGCGCCACCCGCTCCCGCGAGGTCCGCGAGGACGGCGTGGAGTTCGGCTACCAGCGCCGCGAGTGGCGGTCCCGTACGACGGTGACGGCCGACCCCGCCCCGGACGGCGTCGAGGAGACGGGCACCGGAGCACGGCGCCTGGTCTGGACGCTCGACCTGGAACCGCACGGCACGGCCGAGCTGATCCTGCGGGTGATGGCCCGCCCGCACGGCGACAGGCGGGCCCGCCGGGTACCGAGCTCTCCCGCCGCCCTGAACCGCCAACTCCTGGCGCTGGAGGGCGAGTTCGTGGAGGGCGTCGCCTTCCCCACGGGTTGGCCGGAGCTGGCGGCCGCCTGCGCCCGCGGGCTCGCCGACCTCGCCTCGCTCCAGGTCCCGGCGACCGGGCCGGACGGGGAGGAACTGCGCGTACCGGCGGCCGGAGCCCCCTGGTTCCTGACCCTTCTCGGCCGGGACGCCCTCCTGACCTCGCTCTTCGCCCTCCCCTACCGCCCCCAGCTGGCCGCCGCGACCCTTCCCGCGCTCGCCGCCACCCAGGCCACCGAGACCGGCGCGGCCTCCGTCTCCCAGCCCGGCAAGATCGTGCACGAGGTACGGCAGGGGGAGCTCGCGCACTTCGAGCAGGTGCCCTACGGCCGCTACTACGGCTCGGTCGACGCGACCCCGCTGTTCCTCGTCCTGCTCGGCGCGTACGTGGAACACACCGGGGACGTCGCGCTCGCCCGACGTCTGGAGTCCCACGCCCGGGCCGCGATCGGCTGGATGCTCGACCACGGCGGCCTCACCTCGCGCGGCTACCTCGTCTACCGCGCCGACCAGGGCGGCCTCGCCAACCAGAACTGGAAGGACTCCCCCGGCGCGATCTGCGGCGCCGACGGGACGCGCGCGAGCGGGCCGGTGACGGCGGCGGGCGCCCAGGGCTACGCGTACGACGCGCTGCGCAGGACCGCGTGGGTCGCGCGCACGGCGTGGGAGGACGAGACCTACGCGGCACTCCTCGAACAGGCCGCGGCGGATCTGCGGGACCGGTTCCAGCGGGACTTCTGGATGCCGGACCGCGCCTTCCCCGCGCTCGCGCTCGACGGAGAGGGCCGGCAGGTCGACGCGCTGGCCTCCGACGCCGGGCATCTGCTGTGGTCCGGGCTGCTCGACAAGGAGTACGGGGAGCTGGTGGGGCGGCGCCTGCTGGAGCCGGACTTCTTCTCCGGGTGGGGGGTGCGGACCCTGGCGGCGGGACAAGGGGCGTACCACCCGCTGTCGTATCACCGGGGATCGGTGTGGCCGCACGACAACGCGCTGATCACACTGGGTCTTGCCCGGTACGGCCTGCACGACGAGGCGCGGGCGGTGGCGCACGGGCTGGTGGACGCGGCGACGGCCACCGGGCACCGGCTGCCGGAGGTGCTGGCGGGGTACGGGCGGGAGTCCCACGGCGAGCCGGTGCCCTATCCGCACGCGTGTGTGCGGGAGGCACGGTCCGCCGCCGCGCCGCTCGCGTTGCTGACGGCGGTCGGGGGCGCCTGATCGAGGCACCTCACCGTTGACCAAGCGTTGGGGCGGTGTTTGCCCTGGAAGGTGAACTGACGGGCTGAGCCCTCCGTACGGGACTGTGGCGGATCCGAGACCCCATATCGGATCCGCCTTCCACCAGGACCGTATGGAAGGACCCTCGGGTGTCCGAGACCCTTGCAGAGAGCACATCGCCCGAGGCCGGGGCGGCGGGTGCGGACAGCCCGCCGGCCGGGAAGCCGTCCTGGCGGGACACGCACCCCACCGCCGTACGCAACACTCGGTGGGCCCTGAACATCCTCGCCGCCCTGCTCGTCCTCGGGGCCCTGCTCCTGCCGAACAAGGTGGCCTATCTGCACCTACGGGCGTTCGTGCGGATTCCGGCGGAGGCAATCATCGGGGCGGCCGTGATGCTCGCGCTGCCGCGTCGGCCGCGGCTGGTGGTGGCCGCGCTGTCCGGTGCTGGGCTCGGGGTGATGACGATCCTGAACCTGCTCGACATGGGGTTCAACGACTATCTCGGGCGGCCCTTCAACCCCGTCCTGGACTGGGAGTTGCTCGACGACGCGCAGTCGTACATCGCGGACTCGATGGGCGGGGCCGCGGCGGTCGGAGCCGCGGTCGGCGCGGTCGTCCTCGTGCTCCTGCTGGTGGCCGTCATGACGCTGGCGATGGTCCGGCTGAGCGGTCTGCTCGTCCTGGACCGGCGGACCGCGACCCGGGGGACCCTCCTCGCCGCCACCGTCTGGGTCACCTGCTCCGCGCTCGGTCTCCAGATCCTCGGCATCCCGCTGGCCTCCGATCACACCGCCGCGCTCACCGCGATCCAGGCCAAGCAGGTGGTGCAGACCGTGCGGGACGAGGCGTCCTTCGAGAAGGTGGCCAAGGTCGACGCCTTCGGGAACACCCCGGGCGCCCAGCTGGTGCCCGACCTGCGCGGCAAGGACATGATCTTCACCTTCATCGAGAGCTACGGCCGCAGCGCCGTCGAGGACCCGGGCATCGCGCCCGGCGTCGACAAGACCCTCGACACCAGCACCGCGGCCCTCGCGAAGGCCGGCTTCCACGCGAAGAGCGGCTGGCTGACCTCGGCGACGTACGGCGGCAGCAGCTGGCTCGGCCACTCGACGACCCTTTCCGGCCTGTGGATCGACAACCAGCAGCGCTACCGGACCGTCATGGCCAGCGACCACCTCAGCCTCACCAAGGCCTTCAAGAAGACCGGCGACTGGGACACGGTCGGGGTGATGCCCGGCATCCAGAAGGGCTGGCCGGAACAGACGTACTACGGCCTCGACAAGGTCTACAACGCCTTCCAGCTCGGCTACCAGGGGCCCAAGTTCAGCTGGTCGACGATGCCCGACCAGTACGCCCTCGAGGCCTACCAGCGTCAGATCCACGGCAAGAAGCGCGACAAGCCGCTGATGTCCGAGATCATCCTGACCTCCAGCCACCAGCCCTGGGCGCCGATCCCGAAGATGGTCGACTGGAACGACCTGGGCGACGGCTCGATCTTCAAGGACATCCAGAAGGCGGGCAACAAGGCCTCCGACATCATCGCCGACCCCACCCGCTCCAAGCAGGAGTACGGCAAGTCCATCTCGTACTCGGTGACGTCACTGACCCAGTGGCTGGAGCGCTACGGCAACGACGACACGGTCCTCGTCTTCCTCGGCGACCACCAGCCGATCGCCCGGGTCAGCGGTGAGCACGCCAGCCGTGACGTGCCGATCTCGATCGTCGCCAAGGACCCGAAGGTCCTCGACAAGATCGCGTCCTGGAACTGGACGGACGGTCTGAAGCCGGCGCACAACGCCCCGGTCTGGAAGATGAGCTCCTTCCGGGACCGCTTCCTGACGGCGTACGGGTCGACTCCGCATCCGTCAAAGGGGTAGCGCTGCGCTGGGCTTGGGCAGGGTGCCTACGGGGGTGCCGGGACGGGTTGTCGGGCGGGTGCGGGTGCGTTGTGGCTGGTCGCGCAGTTCCCCGCGCCCCTGGGTGGGTTGCAGTCACCCGCGTCACGATGGACCGTTGACCACCAACCGGGGGCGCGGGGAACTGCGCGACCAGCCCCCAGCGGCCCGCAGGCGAACGACCGCCGTCAGCCCCCCGACGTGTCCAGCTCCGCGTCCTCCCCGACGCCCGCGCAGTCGTACGGGTCCTTGAGCCAGCCGTCCGGCAGCACCACCCGGTTGTTGCCGGACGTACGGCCCCGCGGACCGTCCGCTCCCGCCGGCCAGGGCTGGTCCAGGTCCAACTCGTCCAGGCCGGACCGGAGTTCCGACAGCGACGACGTGATCGCGAGCCGCTTGCGCATCTCGCTGCCGACGGCGAAGCCCTTCAGATACCAGGCCACGTGCTTGCGGAAGTCGATCACCCCGCGGGACTCGTCCCCGATCCACTCCCCCAGCAACGTGGCGTGCCGGACCATGACATCGGCCACCTCGTGCAACGAAGGCCGGGCGATGTCCTGCGTACGCCCCTCGAACGCCGCCACCAGATCCGCGAACAGCCACGGCCGCCCCAGACAGCCCCGCCCGACGACGACCCCGTCGCACCCGGTCTCCCGCACCATCCGCAGGGCGTCCTCCGCCGACCAGATGTCGCCGTTGCCGAGCACGGGGATCTCCGGCACATGCTCCTTGAGCCGCGCGATGGCGTCCCAGTCCGCCGTGCCGCCGTAGTGCTGGGCGGCCGTACGACCGTGCAGCGCGATGGAGGTGACACCCTCCTCGACCGCGATCCGCCCCGCGTCCAGGTACGTGATGTGATCGTCGTCGATCCCCTTGCGCATCTTCATCGTGACCGGCAGGTCCCCCGCCCCGCTCACGGCCTCGCGCAGGATCGCCCGGAGCAGCGGGCGCTTGAAGGGCAGCGCGGACCCGCCGCCCTTCCGCGTCACCTTCGGCACCGGGCACCCGAAGTTCAGGTCGATGTGGTCGGCGAGATCCTCTTCCGCGATCATGCGGACGGCCTTGCCGACGGTGGCGGGGTCGACGCCGTACAGCTGGATCGAACGAGGCTTCTCGCTCTCGTCGAAGTGGATCAGCTGCATGGTCTTCTCGTTGCGCTCGACCAGCGCCCGGGTCGTGATCATCTCGCTGACGAACAGCCCCTTGCCCCCGCTGAACTCCCTGCACAGGGTACGGAAGGGCGCGTTGGTGATCCCGGCCATGGGAGCCAGGACGACCGGCGGCTGCACGGTGTGCGGGCCGATTCGCAGGGGCGTGTTCTCGGTGAGCGCGGTCGTGGACATTCCCCCATTGTCACGTACGGCTCGGGGTACCCGTGCATCGATCATGTAGCAACCATTAGTTAGACACACTATCGAAATCGGCGTACGATGAAACGCATGCCCGAGCTCAGTCATCGCCGACGCATGCTGGTGCTCGCGATCTGCTGTATGAGCCTCCTGATCGTGAGCCTCGACACCACCGCCCTCAACGTCGCCCTGCCCGCCATGCAGCGGGGCCTGGACGCGAGCACGGCCGGCCTGCAGTGGACGATCGACGCGTACACCCTGGTCCTCGCCTCGCTGCTGATGCTGGCCGGCTCCACGGCCGACCGGATCGGCCGCAAGCGCGTCTTCATGGCGGGCTTGATCGTCTTCACGATCGGCTCGGCGCTGTGCTCCGCCGCACCGAACCTGGAGGCGCTGATCGCGTTCCGGATGGTGCAGGCGGTCGGTGGTTCGATGCTCAACCCGGTCGCCATGTCGATCATCACCAACACCTTCACCGACCCGCGCGAGCGGGCCCGGGCGATCGGGGTGTGGGGCGCGGTCGTCGGCATCTCCATGGCCGCGGGACCGCTGGTCGGCGGGGTGCTCGTGGACTCGGTCGGCTGGCGCTCGATCTTCTGGGTCAACCTGCCGGTGGGGCTCGCGGCCCTGCTGCTCACCCTGCGGTACGTGCCCGAGTCCCGGGCGCCCAAGGCCCGCCGCCCCGACCCGGTCGGGCAGCTCCTGGTGATCGCGCTGTTCGGCTCGCTCACGTACGCGATCATCGAGGCGCCGGCCTCGGGCTTCTCGTACGTCCTGCCCTTCGCCGTGGTGACCGTCGTCGCGCTGGCGGGACTCCTCTGGTACGAGCCCCGGCGTGACGAGCCCCTCATCGACCTGCGGTTCTTCCGGTCCGCGCCGTTCAGCGGGGCGACGGTGATCGCGATCAGCGCGTTCGCGGGTCTTGGCGGGTTCCTGTTCCTGTCGACGCTGTACCTCCAGAACGTGCGCGGGCTGGACGCGCTGCACGCGGGCCTGTGGATGCTACCGATGGCGGTGCCGATGTTCCTGTGCGCGCCCCTCGCCGGGCGGCTGGTGGGGAGCCGGGGGCCGAGGCTGCCGTTGGTCGCCGCCGGAGTCATGATCACCGCCAGTGGGGTGCTGTTCGCCGCGTTCGACGCGGAGACGTCGAACGTGACGCTGTTCCTCGGCTATGTGCTGTTCGGGATCGGGTTCGGGCTGGTGAACGCGCCGATCACCAACACGGCGGTGTCGGGGATGCCGCGCGCCCAGGCCGGGGTCGCGGCGGCCGTCGCCTCCACGAGCCGTCAGCTGGGGCAGACGCTCGGGGTCGCGGTGGTCGGGGCGGTGCTGGCCTCGGGGGTGGGGGCGTCGTCGTACAAGGAGACGTTCGTGTCCGCCGCAGTGCCGGGGTGGTGGATTCTTGCCGGGTGCGGGCTCGCCGTGCTGGTGCTCGGGGCGGTGACCACCGGGCCGTGGGCCCGGCGTTCCGCTGAGCGTACGGCCGAGCGGCTGGAGTCGGTGGAGGTTCGCGAGGCGGCGGGGGTCAGCGCGTAGGCCTCCGGCCGGTCGCCGGTCGAGGGTCAGCGCGTGGTTCTGCGGCCTCCCGCCGGTGGGGGCTGGTCGCGCCGTTCCCCGCGCCCCTGGGGGTGGGGTTCATCTGGGTCGAGTCGGCACCGTTCGCTGCGGGGGGGAGGGGCAGCGCGTCGTTCCGCGGCCTCCCACCGGTGGGGGCTGGTCGCGCCGTTCCCCGCGCCCCTGAGGGTGGGGCTCACCTGGGTCGAGTCGGCACCGTTCGCTGCGGGGGGAGGGGCAGCGCGTCGTTCCGCGGCCTCCCACCGGTGGGGGCTGGTCGCGCCCACGCGGCGGTAGCCGCACAGAGTAGTTACACCTCACCAGAGTCGAGACAGCACCCTTCGCTCCAGTACGGGGAGAGAGCGCTGACCCGCCAGCGCCAGTGCTATCGCCGCCGCCACCCCCGCCCACGCCAACGGGCCCAGCGGCGTGCAGCCGAAGAGTTGGCTTACTCCTGGCGTCTCCACTAGGGCGATCAACGCCACCGCCGAACCCAGGGACGTGAAGCGGACCAGCGGGCTGTCCCGGCGGTCCGCCAGGGTCTGGGCCAGCTGTGTGCCGACCACCGCGCACAGCGCCATCGTCGTCGAGCGGCGGGCCGTGCCCGGGGTGAAGCGGCCGATGAGCCAGGCCACCGTGGCACCCAGGCAGGTGGTGAGGGCGCGGTCGCGGATCTGCTGGGTCAGGGCGGTGCCCAGGACCGTGTCGACCGAGGGCTCGTCCTCCGTGGGTTTCTCCGTCGGCGTCACCGCCACGGCCATCGCCGGGAACAGGTCGGTGAAGAGGTTCACCAGGAGCATCTGGCGGGTGGACAGGGGCGCGGCGCCCGACAGGAGGGTGCCGAGGATGCCGAAGCCCACCTCACCGGCGTTGCCGCCGATCAGGATGGCGATGGCGTCGGCGACGCTGTGCCACAGGGCGTGGCCCTCGCGGACGGCCTCGATGAGGACGGTGAGGTCGTCCCCGGTGAGGACCAGGTCCGCGGCGTTGCGGGCGGCGGCCGAGCCGCGGGCGCTGATGCCGACGCCGATGTCGGCCGCACGGATCGCGGCCGCGTCGTTGGCGCCGTCACCGACCATGCCGACGACCCGGCCCGCGTCCCGGAGGGCCTCGACGACCTGGAGTTTCTGCTCAGGCGCGACCCGGGCCACGACATCGGCGTCGCGCAGCATCCGGGAGCGGGCCGAACGGTCGGCGGCGGCCAGTTCGTCGCCGGTGACGACCGTGGCGTCCTCGGGCCAGCCGAGGTCGGTGGCGATGGCGTGGGCGGTCTGCGGGTGGTCGCCGGTCAGCACGACAGGCCGTACGCCCGCCTCGCGCAGTCCGCGAACCAGGTCCGGGGAGGTCTCCCGGGCCACGTCGGCGAGGGCCAGCAGACCCACGAACTCCAGGTCCCGCAACGGCTCTTCGAGTACGGCCTGCTCGTCGCCGTCGAGCGGACGCCGGGCCACCGCGAGGACGCGCAGGCCGTCCGCCGCCAGGGAGTGGGCCCGCTCGGATGCCTCGGCGGGGAGGTCGGCGCAGGCGGGCAGGACGGTCTCCGGGGCGCCCTTGAGCACCAGGACCGGGGAGTCGTCGCCGGCCTGTCCGACGGCGGCGGCGTAGCCGCGGCCGGCCTCGAAGGGCAGGCCCTCCAGCTGGGTCCACTCCTCGTCGGGGGCGGCCGCGTCCAGGACGGCCTCGTCGGTGGCGTGGGCCGGGCGCTGCCCGGAGTCGCCGTCGAGCTGCGGGCAGGCGCGGGCCGCGATCCGCAGCGGGCCGTCCGCGTCGGGCTCGTCGAGGGTGTGGACCGTGCCGTGCGCGTCGGTGACCCGGACCAGGCGCAGCCGGTTCTCGGTGAGGGTGCCGGTCTTGTCGAAGCAGATGGTGTCCATGCGGCCCAGGGCTTCCAGGGTGCGCGGGGCGCGGACCAGCACGCCGTGCGCGCTGAGCCGGCGGGCGGCCGCCAGCTGCGCGACCGTGGCCACCAGCGGCAGCCCTTCCGGTACGGCGGCGACCGCGACCGCGACCCCGCCGCTGACCGCCTGGCGCAGGGGCGTGCCGCGTACCAGGGCGAGTCCGGTGACCGCGGCGCCGCCCGCCATCGTCAACGGCATTGCCTTGCGGGTGAGTTCCTGGAGCCGGGCCTGGACTCCGGCGGCGGCCGGGTTACGGGCGGCGAGCGCGACGGCGCGGGCGGCCTCGGTGCGGTCGCCGGTGTCCACGACGACCGCGCGGGCGTTCCCGGCCACCACGGTCGTCCCCTCGAAGACCATGCAGTGCCGTTCGGCGACGGGGGCGCGCGGGCTCGGGTCGGTGCGCTTGCCCACCGGGAGGGACTCGCCGGTCAGCGCGGACTCGTCGACCTCCAGGCCGTCCTCCCACAGCAGGCGGGCGTCGGCGGGCACCACGTCGTCCAGCGTGAGCTCGATGACGTCACCCGGGCTCAGCTCGGCGGCGTCGACGACATGCGGTTCCGCGTCGTCCTCCTCCGCGACCCGGGCCTTCTGCTTCTGCTGGGCGAACAGCCCGGACAGGGCCCGCTCGGCGCGCAGCCGCTGGAGTCCCCCGACGAGGGCGTTCAGGTCGAGGGCGCCGACCACCAGCAGGGCGTCCATCGCGGATCCGAGGATCGCGGACGCGGCCGATCCGACCGCGAGGACGGGGGTGAGCGGGTCGTCCAGCTCCCCGCGCACGGCCCGGGCAAGCTGCGCCGACCACCTGGCGGGGGCCAGCACGGGCAGTCGTACGACGGCGTCGGCGGCGGTGCGGACCCGTGCGGTCGTCTGCTCGACGAGCGTCGGCTCGGGGGGTGCCTGCTGTTCCAGCCGGTCGCGTACGTCGTCCGGGTGCAGGGCGTGCCAGGCCACCCGTGGACGCGGGTGCGGGAGGTCCGCGCCGGCCACCCGGAGGGCGGCGCGGGTGCCGCTGAGGAGGGCGGCGGCCGCGGCCGCGTCGACGGGTGCGTGCCGGAGGCCGGGCAGTGCCGTACGGCGTCCGCCGCGGCCCGACTCGCCGACGGCGACGAGGAGTCCGGACAGGGCGGCGCCCGAGCGAGCCAGGGTCTGGGAGCGGCGGCCGACCCCGCGGGCCGCCGGTACGGCGGTCAGCAGCCGCCAGACGTCGGGCAGTCCGTGCGGTGCGAGGACGTCGGCGCCCCAGGCGACCGCGCAGCCGCCGTCGGTGAGGGAGACGGCCACGTCGCCGCGCAGGAGACCGGCGACGGTGTCGGCGTCCTGGGGGCGGGCGATGGTGAGCACGCCACCGCCGGCTCCACTGTCGTCGCCGTCCTCCTCGTCTCCGTCGTTGCGGAGTTGGTCGACGATGTCCCGCAACGGCCTCTCGGAGCTGACGACTTGGTCGGCGAGGCCGGTGAAGTCGGCCAGGGCGGGGTCGTCCAGGACGACGACCCGCAGTCCGGCGCGCCGGGCGGCGTCCAGCACCGGCTCGGCCCAGGCGTCGGCGCCCGCGCCCGGGGTGCGCAGGGCGCTCGGGTGCAGGAGGACGGTGCCGACGGTCTCCAGCTGCCGCAGCCGGTCCGGGTCGCGCACCAGGACGCCGGAACGGGACAGGGCCGCGCTCAGTACGGCGTGGAAGGCGGCTGGGCCGTAACGCGCGGCCTTGGGAGAGCCCGCGAGGACGGCCTCCGCGGCCTCGGTCACGTCGTGCTTGACCAGGAGCGCGGCGACGGCGCCCGCGATGCTGCCGGCCGAGGCGTGGCCGGCGTACTCCTGGGCGCGCGAGGGGAGTGGGGGCGGCCGCAGGGTCAGGTCGGCGGGCACGCTGTCCCGGTCGGGGACGCACAGGTCGTCGTGCACCAACTCGAAGGCGGCCGTCCGGACGAGGGCCTCGGCCAGCTGGCAGGTGCGCAGGGTTCCGTCGAGCAGCAGGGAGGTGGGGCTGTGACCGGCGCCGTGCACGGCGGCGTTCACGGCGGCCAGGGCCACATCCGCCCGCGCGCTCCCGAGCCGCCGTCGCAGCCAGCCCCTGAAGCGAGGGTTCTCCCGCAGCAACATCACCACCGCGGTCACCGGCCGCGGGGAGGCGGGCAACCGCAGCGCGGACCCGGTGAACGCGGCGGCGGCCCCGACGGCGTCGGCGCCGAGCGCCAGGGCGGCGGTGCGCACGGAGCCGGGGTCACCGGGGTGGGCGAGCTCCTCGACATCCTGGCCGTCCGCAACCAGCCCGTACCGCTCGGCGAGGACCGCGATCCGCTTCTCGACCCGCTCCGTGGCCACTCCCTCCACCGCGGTCACGACGAGTCGCCCGAGGCCCTGGTCCCAGTAGGCCAGAGCGATGTCGGGGTGCTCGGCGAGGGCGGTGACGAGGCGGCGGGCGCGGTGTTCGGTGGGGGTGTGTTCTCCGTGTCCGCCGTGCCCCGGGTCCGCTTCCGTTTCCGTTTCCGTTTCCCCTGCCGCTTTTGCGCGCAGTGGCACATGGACGCGGGGGCCCGCCCGCCAGTGCGGGGGTGCTCCCGGGAGGGCCGCTCGGGCGGCCCGCGTGGTGCGGGCCGCGAAGTCCGCGGTGCGTACGCCGGCCCGTGCCGTTCCGGCCACCGCTCCGGCTGCCGCGCCGACCGCGGCGGGCGTACCCCTGGCAAGCAGCCGGGGGCCGGCCAGGACGAGTCCCGCGGCGGCCGTCGTGAGTCCTCGGTTCATCGTTCGTCCTCAGTCGCCGGATCGGGTACGGCTCGCGGTGGAGCCCCCGGGGCCCCGGTGGCCGGACGGTGACGCCGTCTCGTGCGGCGGGAGTTTGTCGGAGGGCGTGCGGACCGACGGTCCCGCTGACGCCGGGTGGTTCGGAGTGCCGTGGGTGGACGCCAGGACGCGGGGGGTGGGCCTGCTCTCCTCGCCGGACTCCTCCAGCTCCCCCGGCTTCGGCTGGGTCAGCCACGCCACCGCCGCCCCGGTGACCGCGACGGGCCACTCGACGATGCCCGCGACGCCGAGCACCCCGGCCCCGGCGTACACCGCGAGCCGTCGGCCGCGCGGGGACACCGCTCCGACCCGGTCCAGCGCTCCCTCGGCCATCCGGCCCACGGTCCCGGCCCCTGGCACCTTTCCCAGCACCGACGCGGCCGCCCGCAGCGGCTGCGGAAGCCCCTGTGCCGGTGACCGTGATTCTGCTGCCTGCTGCGACGACTTCTGCTCGGCCATGGCTCGCCTCGCATGTGGGGGGTTTTCTCTTCCGGACCGACCGAGTTCCCGCACTCCGGACGCTCACCCCCACCGACGACAACCGATCGGGCGCTCCGCAGCACCGGCCGCTCCGCGTCGCGCAGCGCCTCGGCGAGGTTCGCCGCGTGGGGATGCGGGGTTGGTGCGCGGACAGACGTACCGCAGGACCGCGGCGGTGCGCCGGTGAGCGGGAGGTACAGGACGTCGGGGTCGGGATGCTGGGCGGCGACCGATGCCGCCCGGGGTCAGGGTGCCGCTCACCGTGTTGCGGACGAGGCAGCGGCGGCCGAGGTCCCGCCGGCCGACCTGGGAACGCCTGGCGAGGGTCGAGCGGACCGACACCGCGGCGACCCGCACCTCGCGAGCGATCTCCACCGCGGTCGGAGAAGGACGGTTGAGATCTCGCTCACGCCGGGACGCGCGGGTCCCGCTCCAGGGCGATCGCGTGCAGCTTCTCCAGCTTCCGCCGGGTCTCGTCGTCTGCGGGCGCGTAGGTGACCATGCGGGGGCCCGCCTCGGGCCCGAGCCAGAGGTCGGTGTGGTCGACCAGGACGTGGCCGACGTAGCTGTTCATGAACTCCTTGCGGCGGCCCCGGTGTTCGATGACCTCGTGCCGGTCCCAGACCTCGCGGAACTCCGAGGACTCGGCGCGCAGCCGCTTCAGGAGCATCTGACAGCCGGGCTCGGCGAGGTGGCCGGCCATGGTGGCACGGAAGCGGGCGGCCATCAGACGCTGCGCCTCCGGCAGGTGGACGATCGAGGAGCGCCAGTCGTCGTTGGTGTAGGAGAGGATCATGCAGTTGCGGTCCTCGGGCGGCACCGCGTCCAGGTCGCACAGCAGCAGGCCGTAGGTGCGGTTGTACGCGAGGATGTCGTAGCGGCTGTTCTGCACACAGGCCGGGACCGGCTCCAGCTGTTCGAGTACCTGCTGGATGGCGGGGGTGATCGACGGGCAGGCGTGGGCCGGTGTCGGGTCGACCGCGCCGGCGAGCTGGAACAGGTGCGAGCGCTCGCTCCGGTCGAGCATCAGCGCGCGGGCGAGGGCGTCCAGGACCTGCACGGAGACCTGGATGTCCCGGGCCTGCTCCAGCCAGGTGTACCAGGTGACGCCGACCGCGGAGAGCTGGGCTACCTCCTCCCGGCGCAGACCCGGGGTGCGGCGCCTGCGGCCGCGGGGCAGGCCGACCTGCTCGGGGGTGATGTGCTCGCGGCGGTGGCGCAGGAAGGCGGCGAGTTCATGGCGCCGGATCACCGCAAGGGACGCGGAAGCGAGGGGCGGTACGGCTGTCTCCTGGGCCATCGTCGTCATGCCTCCAGCCTGCCCGCACCGGGACCCTGTTGCCAGGTGGTTCTTCTACCAGGATAAGAAGACTCTGGTACCCCTCTGCGGCCGGGCGCAGGCTCAGTGACGTGACCACCGAAACCACGACTCCACGCCCCGTCCGCGCCGCCGCGCCACCCGAGTTGGGCGGCCTCGGACTGTTCACGGTGCTGCTCGCCGCGGCACTGCCCCTCATCGACTTCTTCATCGTCAACGTCGCCCTGCCCAGCATCGGCGCGGACCTCTCCGCGAGCGAGTCGGTCCTCGAACTCGTCGTGGCGGGTTACGGGTTGGCGTACGCCGTCCTCCTCGTCCTCGGCGGCCGGCTCGGTGACCTCTTCGGGCGGCGCCGGCTCTTCCTGGGCGGCATGCTGGCGTTCGGGGTGACCTCGCTGGCGTGCGGGCTCGCGCCCACCGCCTGGACGCTGGTCGCGGCGCGGGTCGCACAGGGCGCCGCTTCGGCCGCGATGCTGCCGCAGGTCCTCGCCACCATCCAGTCGGCGACCACCGGGTCCCGCCGGGCGCGGGCGATGGGCCTGTACGGCGCCACGGCCGGCCTCGCCATGGTGGCGGGCCAGATCCTCGGCGGTGTCCTGGTGGCGGCCGACATCGCGGGCACGAGCTGGCGGGCGGCGTTCCTGGTGAACGTCCCGGTCGTCCTGCTCGGCCTGGTCCTCGCGGCCCGTACGGTCCCAGAGACCCGCTCCCCGCGCCCGGAGCCGGTGGACGGCCCCGGCACGGTCCTGCTGGCGGCGACCCTGCTGGCGCTGCTCGCCCCGCTGACCGAGGGCAGGGCGGCGGGCTGGCCGCTGTGGACGTGGCTGTCGCTGGCGGCGTCCCCGTTCCTCGCGGGGGCGTTCCTCGCGGTGGAGCGCAGGGCGGATCGCGGCGGCCGTACGCCTCTCGTGCCGCCGAGCCTGTTCGAGCTGGTGTCCCTGCGCCGCGGCCTGCTGCTGATCCTGCCCTTCTCGATGGGCTTCGCCGGCTTCATGTTCGTGATCGCGGTGGCCCTCCAGGAGGGGGCGGGCCGCAGCCCCGTCCAGGCGGGCCTCGCGCTGGTCCCGCTCGCGGTGACGTTCCTGTGCACGTCGATCGCCGGGCCGCGGCTGATCTCCCGCTTCGGCACCCGGGTGGTGACCGCGGGCGCGCTGATCCAGGGGGTCGGCCTGGGCCTGATGATCCTGGCGGCCCGTTCGTCCTGGCCGGACCTCGGCCTGCTGCCCCTCCTGCCCGGCGGCGCGATCGCCGGAGTGGGCCAGGCCCTCCAGCTGCCCGTGGTCTTCCGGATCGTGCTGTCCGAGGTGCCGCCCGCGCGGGCCGGTGTGGGCAGTGGCGTGATGGTCACCACCCAGCAGGCGTCCCTGGCCCTGGGCGTGGCCACGCTGGGCAGCCTCTTCCTCGCTCTGGTGCCGGGCCTGGGCATGCGGGACGCCCTGGTGACGACTCTCCTGGTCCAGCTGGCCGGGGTGGCCCTGACCGGCGTACTGAGCCTGCGGCTGCCGCGCACGATCGACTGACCAGGCCCCCCGCCGGCCCCGGTCCGGCTCAAGTCCTGGCGAACGCCCCGTGAAGATACTGCTGTTGATGTTGTTTCTGCTGCACACTCCTAGCCGGAGGCGAGGCAGATGGTGCAGATCGGCACGAGCAAGGTGAGCCGCTGGGACGGGCACGGCCGCGAACACGTCGTCCAGGTGCAGCGCAAGGGCGCGCAGCGCACGATCAGATGTGACACCTGCGGGTGGCGCAAGGCGGCTCAGTTCCTGCCCTGGCTGAAGGCGGAGGAGCACCTGGCGGAGGTCCACCAGGCGACGGTGGACCCGTCGAAGTCGTAGCGGGGTGGCGGCGGTCAGGCCTTGAGGCCCCGCAGCAGCAGGTCCACCAGCGCCGTGAACTCCTCTTCCACGCCCGGCTGTTCCCACTCCCCGGCATAGCCGGGGTCGTGGAAGCGGCCGGTGGCCTGGAAGACGGCTCGGGCGGCGACGGCCGGGGCGGCGACGGTGAAGGTGCCCGCGTCGACACCGTCCCGGATGACGCGGGTCAGCTGGTCGGTCAGCTCGGTGAGGTGCTCCATGACCGCCGTGACGTTCTCGCCGGTCAGGACCGTGTAGGTGGCGAACAGTTCCGGATCGTCGCCCGCCTTGCGGCGCTTGGCCTCGAAGAGTGCGGCGAGCCAGTCCCGCAGCCGGGCCTCCGGATCACGGTCCTTCTCGGCGATCGCGGCCAGCATGCCCGTCGCCCGGTCCAGCCAGCGCTTCGTCACCGCCTCCCGCAGCGCCGCCTTCGTCCGGAAGTGCCGGTAGACGCTGCCATGGCTGACGCCGAGCGCGCGTGCCACGTCGACCACGGTGGCCTTGGCGGGGCCGTGGCGGCGCAGCACCTCCTCGGTGGCTTCGAGGATGCGCTCGGCGGTCAGGGTCTCGATGGTCGGCGGCATGCCTAGACGGTACCTGGCACGGTGTTCACCGCTCGCTGTCGAGCATGGCCATCAGCGGCGCCGGATACCGCTCACCCGCCACCGCATCCGCCGGCACGGCCTCCTCGATGGCGGCGAGATCGCCGGCGTCCAGGGTCACGTCCAGCGCACCCAGCGCCTCACCGAGCCGCTCGCGGGTCTTCGCGCCGATCAGCGGCACGATGTCGTCGCCCCGGGAGAGCACCCAGGCGATGGAGATCTGCGCGACCGTGACGCCCTTCTGTTCGGCGATCTTGCGCAGGGACTCGACCAGCGTGAGGTTGTGCTGGAGGTTCTCGCCCTGGAAGCGGGGCGAGTGGGCGCGGAAGTCGGTGGCGGCGAGTCGCCGGTCGGCCGTGAGGTGACCGGAGATCAGTCCGCGCGAGAGCACTCCGTACGCGGTGACGGAGATGCCCAGCTCGCGCAGGGTGGGCAGGATCTCCCGCTCGGGGCTCCGGGACACGAGCGCGTACTCGATCTGGAGGTCGGAGATCGGGGCGGTGGCGGCGGCCCGGCGGATGGTGTCGGCGCCGACCTCGCTGAGCCCGATGTGCCGGACCCAGCCCTTCTCGACCAGTTCGGCGATCGCGCCGACGGTCTCCTCGATCGGCACCTGGGGGTCGAGCCGGGAGGGGCGGTAGACGTCTATGTGGTCGACGCCGAGGCGCTGGAGGGAGTACGCGGCGAAGTTCTTCACGGCGGCGGGGCGGCCGTCGAAGCCGGACCAGCCGCCTTCCGGGTCGCGCAGGGCACCGAACTTCACGCTGAGCAGCGCGTTCTCGCGCGAGGCGGCCGGAGCGGTGCGCAGTGCCTCGTTGATCAGCAGTTCGTTGTGGCCCATGCCGTAGAAGTCGCCGGTGTCCAGCAGGGTGACGCCGGCCTCCAGGGCGGCGTGGATGGTGGCGATCGACTCGGCGCGGTCCGTCTCGCCGTACATACCGGACATGCCCATGCAGCCCAGCCCGAGGGCGGAGACCTGGGGGCCGGTGGTTCCGAGGGTTCGGGTTCGCATCGTCATGCCGTCCACCCTGCCATGACAGCTGACAGATTTCAATATCTGTCAGCTGTCATTCGTCATGCGTGTTCACACGTCAAGTCGTGGCCAGCTTGGCTCCCAGCAGAACGAAGGACCCCGCGAAACTCCGCCGCAGCCAGCTCATCACCCGGGGCCGTGAGATCACATGGCTGCGGACCGAGGCGGCGAGCACCCCGTACCCGGCGAAGACCACGAAGGTCGCGAGCATGAAGACCCCGCTCAGGGCCAGCATGTGCGGCAGGGCGCGCGGCTCGGAGGGGCTCACGAACTGGGGCAGGAACGCGAGGAAGAAGATCGTCAGCTTCGGGTTGAGGAGGTTGATCAGCACCCCGCGGAGGATCACGCGGCCCGCGGACCGGGGCGCGCCGCCCTCGTCGACGTCGATCACCTCCTTGTCGCGCACGGTCGCCCAGGCCATGTACAGCAGGTAGGCGACCCCGGCGTACTTGACCGCCTGGAAGGCCACGGCACTGGCGTTCAGCAGCGCGGCGAGTCCGGTGACGGTGGCCAGGACGTGCGGCACGATCCCGAGGGTGCAGGCGAACGCGGCGACGACGCTCGCACGCGGACCGCGGGAGAGTCCGGCGGCCAGCGTGTAGACGACGCCGGTGCCGGGCGTGGCGACCACGACGAGGGTGGTGAGGAGGAAGGCGAGGCTCATGCGGGCCACCCTGTCGTCGCCGTGGACCGGGATACAGGGCCAATCGCCCACCGGGCAACAGGACCAATGTGCGGTCCGCCGTTCCGTTCGACACGCTTCACAGCAGCCCGGAGAATAGAGGCTGTCGGCGTGCAGTCATCCAGGCGGCGCCTGGCGTCGACCGTGCGGTGATCCAGCGCCGCCCAGGGAGGCCGCGATGGCCGTCCGTATCGGCACGTTCAACACCGAGAACCTCTTCCGTCGTCCCTCCGTGTTCCGCCTTTCGGACGCGACGGAGCGCAAGGAGGTCCTCGACGATTTCGACACCTTGGTCGCTCTCCTGGACAAGAAGACGTACACCGACGGGGACAAGCAGAAGATCTCGGAGCTCATCCTGAAGCACCGGGCGTACAGCAGCGACCCCGAGAACCCGCCGCTGATCTACGTCAACCAGAACCGCCCCGGGAGGAAGAGCGGGCTCTTCGACACACCCCCGCCGGGGACAGAGCCGACAGAGCTGCCGATCCGCGCCGGCGGCCGGGCGGAGTGGGCCGGCTGGGCCGAACTCGGCCAGGACGACCTGGACATGGCCGCGGTCAGCAACACCGGGCGGGTCGTCAGAGAGGTGAATGCCGAAGTCCTTCTGACGCCCGAGGTCGAGGACCGGCTCACCCTGGACCGCTTCAACGAGCAGGTTCTGGGCCTGGGCTGGCAGCCGTACCCCGTCGATCTGCTGATCGACGGCAACGACCCGCGGGGCATCGACATCGGGATCCTCAGCCGCTTCCCGGTCACATCCGTCCGTCCGCACCTCTTCGATCCGGACCCGGAAGACCCGACGAAGCACCTGTTCAGCCGTGACTGTCCCGAGTACGAGATCCAGCTCGACCAGGAGAGCCTGGTGGTCCTCGGTAACCACCTCAAGAGCAAGTTCAACGACGACCCGGAGCTGCGCCTGCACCAGGCCGAGCGGGTCGCGGAGATCTACCGGGCCGCGCTGGAGCGCACCCCGAACGTCGTGGTCGCCGGAGACCTCAACGACACCCCGAACAGCAAGCCGGTCGAAACGCTGCTGGACGCCGGCCTGCGCGATGTGATGAGTCACCCCTCCTACCAGGGCGACGACCTCGGCACCCACGGCACCTGCAAGCAGCAACGCGACAAGCTCGACTACATCATGCTGTCGCCCGCGCTGTGGGAGAAGGTGCAGCACGTGGGCCTGGAGACGCGGGGCATCTTCGCCCACTCGAACCACTTCAATACCGTCAGGACGAAGATCGACGAGGCATCGGACCACGCCGCGCTCTATGTGGACGTGGCGATGTGACGAAAACGCCCGCCCTCCGGCCGACAGGGTCGGCCGGAGGGCGGGCGTAGAGCGAAGCGGACGTCAGCAGCCCAGCAGGCGCCCGGCCAGGTAGCCCTCGATCTGGTCGAGGGAGACGCGCTCCTGCTTCATGGAGTCGCGCTCGCGGACCGTCACCGCGTTGTCCTCGAGGGTGTCGAAGTCGACCGTCACGCAGTACGGCGTACCGATCTCGTCCTGACGGCGGTAGCGGCGGCCGATCGCGCCCGCGTCGTCGAACTCGATGTTCCAGTTCTGGCGCAGCGTCTGGGCGAGGCCCTTGGCCTTCGGGGACAGCTCGGCGTTGCGGGACAGCGGGAGGACCGCGACCTTCACCGGGGCCAGGCGGTGGTCGAGGCGCAGCACCGTGCGCTTCTCCAGCTTGCCCTTGGCGTTGGGGGCCTCGTCCTCGACATAGGCGTCGAGGAGGAACGCCAGCATCGCGCGGCCGACACCGGCCGCGGGCTCGATGACGTACGGCGTCCAGCGCTCGCCGGCCTCCTGGTCGTAGTAGAAGAGGTCCTGGCCGGAGGCCTTGGAGTGGGCGGTGAGGTCGTAGTCGGTGCGGTTGGCCACACCCTCCAGCTCACCCCACTCGTTGCCGCCGAACTGGAAGCGGTACTCGATGTCCGCGGTGCGCTTGGAGTAGTGGGAGAGCTTCTCGGCCGGGTGGTCGTACCAGCGCATGTTCTCCTCACGGAGACCGAGGCCGGTGTACCAGTTCCAGCGCTGCTCCATCCAGTACTCCTGCCACTTCTCGTCCTCGCCCGGCTTGACGAAGAACTCCATCTCCATCTGCTCGAACTCGCGGGTGCGGAAGATGAAGTTGCCGGGCGTGATCTCGTTGCGGAAGGACTTGCCCATCTGCGCGATGCCGAAGGGCGGCTTCTTGCGCGAAGCGACCTGCACCTGGGCGAAGTTGGTGAAGATTCCCTGTGCGGTCTCCGGACGCAGGTAGGCCACGGAGCCGGAGTCCTGGGTCGGGCCGAGGTGGGTGGAGAGCAGACCCGAGAACTGCTTGGGCTCGGTGAACTGGCCCTTGTTGCCGCAGTTGGGGCAGTTGATGTCGAGGAGGCCGTTCTCCGGGGCGTGCCCCTTCTTGGCCTCGTAGGCCTCCTCCAGGTGGTCCGCGCGGAACCGCTTGTGGCAGGAGGTGCACTCGGTCAGCGGGTCCGTGAAGGTGGCCACGTGACCGGACGCGACCCAGACCTCGGGGGCCAGGATCACGGACGAGTCGATACCGACCACGTCCTCGCGCGACGTGACCATGTAACGCCACCACTGACGCTTCAGGTTCTCCTTGAGCTCGACACCCAGCGGTCCGTAGTCCCAGGCGGCGCGCTGACCGCCGTAGATCTCACTACAGGGGAAAACGAAGCCACGGCGCTTGCTCAGGCTGACGATGGTGTCGATCTTGTCGGCGGCCACGGTGCTCTCTTCATTACGAATGGACGGCAGCGAATGCCTCAGGTTACCGGCGGGGCCACCCCCGGTATCAAATCGGTTCGAGACCCGGACTTTGTTGACAACGGTTTCCATATTTGATGAAAATGACTGTCATGAACGTACGACGTCGCCTCATACCCTCGGTGGCCGCGGCCGCCGCCCTCGCCGCCCTGTCCGCCTGCTCCACCGACAGCGCCGCCGCGGGCGGCAGCGGCAGGTTCGACGTCGTCGCGTCCTTCTACCCGATGGCCTTCCTCGCCGAGCAGATAGGCGGGGACCACGTGCACGTCACGAGCCTGACCGAGCCCGGCCAGGAGCCGCACGACCTGGAGATCAGCGCCAAGCAGACCGCGCAGCTCCAGGAGTCCGACGCGGTGCTCTACCTCAAGAACCTCCAGCCCTCCGTCGACGACGCGGTGAACCAGTCCGAGATCAGGACGAAGATCGACGCCGCCTCCCTCACCTCGCTGGAGAAGCACGGCAACGAGGTCGGCGGCCACGCGGCCGAGCACGACGACCACGCCGACGACGAACTCGCAGGTCTCGACCCGCACGTCTGGCTCGACCCGGTGCGCTACGCGCAGATCGCCCAGGGCGTCGGCAAGGCCTTCGAGAAGGCCGACCCGGCCCACGCGGCCGACTACAAGGCCAACACCGCGGCCCTGGTGAAGAAGCTCGACGCCCTGAACACCGAGTTCCAGAAGGGCCTGAGCGACACGAAGACCAAGGTCTTCATCACCACGCACGCCGCATTCGGCTACCTCGCCGAGCGCTACGGCCTGACCGAGGAGGCCATCAACGGCCTCGACCCGGAGTCCGAGCCGAGCGCCAACCGCGTCAAGGACCTTGAGAAGATGGCGAAGGCCGACGGCGTCACGACCGTGTTCTACGAGACGCTCGTCAGCGACAAGACCGCGAAGACCATCGCCTCCGACGCCGGTCTGAAGACGGACGTCCTCGACCCGATCGAGGGCATCACCGGGAAGTCCCGCGGCAAGGACTACTTCTCGGTCCAGGAATCCAACCTCAAGGCGCTGCGGAGCGCCCTGGGAGCGAAATGACACCGGAGGACGGCATGACCGAGCCCGTCATCGCACTGCGCGGAGTCCGCGCCGACCTGGGCTCGCGGCCCGTCCTGCGCGGCATCGACCTGACCGTGCACCGCGGTGAGGTCGTCGCGCTGCTCGGCGCCAACGGCTCCGGCAAGTCCACCGCCATCCGCACGATCATCGGCCAAGTACCCACTTCCGCCGGGGAGATCGAGCTGTTCGGCACCCCGCGCGGGCGCTTCCGGGACTGGGCCCGGGTCGGGTACGTCCCGCAGCGCACCACCGCCGCGGGCGGCGTCCCCGCGACCGTCACCGAGATCGTCTCGTCCGGGCGGCTGTCCCGGGCCCGCTTCGGCGTCCTGCGCAAGGCCGACCACCAGGCCGTACGGCGGGCCCTGGAGCTGGTCGGCATGGCGGACCGGGCGAAGGACTCCGTGAACGCCCTCTCCGGCGGCCAGCACCAGCGGGTGCTGATCGCCCGCGCGCTCGCCGCCGAACCCGAACTGCTGATCATGGACGAGCCGATGGCGGGCGTGGACCTGGCCAGCCAGGAGGTGCTGGCCCGGACGCTGCGGGATCAGGTCGCCGAGGGCGCCACCGTCCTGCTCGTGCTGCACGAACTCGGGCCCCTGGAGCCCCTGATCGACCGGGCGATCGTCCTGCGCGACGGCTGTGTCCAGCACGACGGCCCGCCCCCGCGAGCGGTCGGCCAGCACGCCCTGCCGGGCCACGACCACGTCCACCCCCACGACCACGAGCCGATGCGTACAGGACTGCTGAGCTGATGGACTTCCTCGACTACGCCTTCATGCAGCGGGCCCTGCTCGCCGCCGTCCTGGTCGGCGTCACCGCCCCCGCCGTCGGCATCTACCTCGTCCAGCGCCGCCAGGCCCTCATGGGCGACGGCATCGGCCATGTCGCGATGACCGGCGTCGGCCTCGGCTTCCTGCTCTCCTGGTCGCCGGTGTGGATGGCGACCCTGGTCTCGGTGCTCGGCGCGGTCCTCATGGAGCTGATCCGCTGGTACGGCAAGACCCGCGGTGACATCGCCCTCGCGATGCTCTTCTACGGCGGTATGGCCGGCGGCGTGATGTTCATCAACCTCGCGCCCGGCGGCTCCAACGCCAACCTGACGTCGTACCTGTTCGGTTCGCTGTCCACGGTCTCCGAGTCGGACGTGACGGCGATCTGCGTGCTGGCCGCGTTCGTGGTGCTCGTCACCCTGGGGCTGCGTCGGCAGCTGTTCGCGGTCAGCCAGGACGAGGAGTTCGCGCGGGTCACCGGGCTGCCGGTGCGCGCGCTCAACCTGTTGACCGCGGTCACGGCCGCGGTGACGGTGACCGTGGCGATGCGCGTGGTCGGGCTGCTGCTGGTCAGCGCGTTGATGGTGGTGCCGGTGGCGGCGGCGCAGCAGCTCACCCGGAGCTTCGCGGCCACCTTCGCGATCGCGGTGGCGATCGGCGTGACGGTGACCATCGGCGGCACCGTGACCTCGTACTACCAGGACGTGCCGCCCGGTGCGACGATCGTGCTGCTGACCATCGGGGCGTTCATCGTGCTGACGGGTCTGGCCACTCCGCTGGCCAGGCGACGGGCCCGGGCGGCCGCCGCCGCGCAGCCCGCCCCGGACCCCGCCGAGTGTGCGATTCCGGCCAGTCGGGGAGCGGACGGCCCGGTCGGTGTCTGACCCGGCACAGGCCGGGCTGGCACAATGGCCCGGCAGGTGCCGAACGAAGGAGGAACCCGTGACGACCGCAGGACCGCCAGTGAAGGGCCGCGCCACCCGGCAGCGGGCCGCCGTGGCGGCGGCCCTCGACGAGGTCGACGAGTTCCGCAGCGCGCAGGAACTGCACGACATGCTCAAGCACAAGGGCGACGCCGTCGGTCTGACGACGGTCTACCGCACCCTCCAGAACCTCGCCGACGCGGGCGAGGTCGACGTCCTGCGCACCTCCGACGGCGAGTCCGTCTACCGGCGCTGCTCCAGCGGCGACCACCATCACCACCTGGTGTGCCGGGTCTGCGGCAAGGCCGTGGAGGTCGAGGGCCCGGCCGTCGAGAAGTGGGCCGACGCGATCGCCGCCGAGCACGGATACGTCAACGTGGCGCACACCGTGGAGATCTTCGGCACCTGCGCGGACTGCGCGGCCGCCCAGGCCTGACCCACAAGGAACGCACAGGGGAGCCGAGGGATAACCCTCGTCTCCCCCTCCTCTGCATGACATGACCCGGACAACCGTGCCACTCTCCTGCCAGCTCTCACGCAGTTCCCGCACGGCACCTCCACCCCCGTCGTCGCAGTAGGAGTACGAGTGAGACCCTCCCCACGAAGATCAGCCGTCGCCGCGTCCCTGGTGGCCGCCGCGTCCCTCCTCGCCGTAGGCGTCCAGACGGTGCCCGCCGCCGCGGGGCCCGCCTCCCCCCACCCCAGCCCCCTGCGCACCGGAGGTCTGGAGGCCAAGCTCTCCCCCGCCCAGCGCACCGCGCTGATCAAGAGCGCGTCCGGCCGGGCCGAGGCGACCGCCGACTCCCTGGGCCTCGGCGCCAAGGAGAAACTGGTCGTCAAGGACGTCGTCAAGGACAACGACGGCACCCTGCACACCCGCTACGAGCGCACCTACGACGGCCTCCCCGTCCTCGGCGGTGACCTCGTCGTGCACACGCCCCCGGCCGCACAGGCGACGGGCACGCTCGGCGCGACCTTCAACAACAACCGCCGTGCCGTCTCGGTCAAGTCCACGACCGCGACCTTCGGCAAGGCGGCCGCCGAGACCAAGGCGCTGAAGACCGCCAAGGCGCTCAAGGCCGAGAAGCCCGCCGCGCAGACCGCCCGCAAGGTGATCTGGGCCGGCTCGGGCACCCCGAAGCTCGCCTGGGAGACGGTGGTCTCCGGCTTCCAGGACGACGGCACGCCCAGCAAGCTGCACGTCGTCACCGACGCCACGACCGGCGCCGAGCTCTCCCGCTTCGAGGGCGTCGAGACCGGCACCGGCAACAGCCAGTACAGCGGCACGGTCACCATGGGCACCACGCTGTCCGGTTCGACGTACCAGCTGTACGACACCTCGCGCGGCGGCCACAAGACCTACAGCCTCAACAACGGCACCTCGGGCACCGGCACCCTGATGACCGACGCCGACGACGTCTGGGGCACCGGCTCCGGCTCCAACACCCAGACCGCCGGGGTGGACGCCCACTACGGCGCCCAGGAGACCTGGGACTTCTACAAGAACACCTTCGGCCGCAGCGGCATCAAGAACGACGGAGTCGCCGCCTACAGCCGCGTCCACTACAGCTCGGCGTACGTCAACGCCTTCTGGGACGACGACTGCTTCTGCATGACCTACGGCGACGGCACCAGCAGCACGCACGCGCTGACCTCGCTGGACGTGGCCGGGCACGAGATGAGCCACGGTGTGACGTCCAACACGGCCGGGCTCAACTACACCGGCGAGTCGGGGGGCCTCAACGAAGCCACCTCCGACATCTTCGGCACCGGCGTGGAGTTCTACGCCAACAACTCCTCCGATGTCGGCGACTACCTCATCGGCGAGAAGATCGACATCAACGGCGACGGCACGCCGCTGCGTTACATGGACAAGCCGAGCAAGGACGGCGGCTCGGCGGACAGTTGGTACTCGGGCGTCGGCAACCTCGACGTGCACTACTCGTCCGGGCCCGCGAACCACATGTTCTACCTGCTCTCCGAGGGCAGCGGCACCAAGACCATCAACGGCGTGACCTACAACAGCACGACCTCCGACGGGGTCGCCGTCGCCGGGATCGGCCGGGCCGCCGCCCTGCAGATCTGGTACAAGGCGCTGACGACGTACATGACGTCCAGCACCAACTACGCGGGCGCCCGCACCGCCGCCCTGAACGCGGCGGCCGCCCTCTACGGCACCAGCTCCGCGCAGTACGCCGGGGTCGGCAACGCCTTCGCGGGCATCAACGTCGGCAGCCACATCACCGTGCCGTCGACCGGCGTGACGGTGACCAACCCGGGCAGCCAGACCTCGACGGTCGGCACGGCCGTGAGCCTGCAGGTCTCGGCCAGTTCGACCAACAGCGGCTCACTGACCTACGCGGCCACCGGTCTGCCCACCGGCCTGTCGATCAGCAGCTCCACCGGCACGATCTCCGGCACCCCGACCACGGCCGGCACCTACAGCACCACGGTCACGGTCACCGACAGCACCGGTGCGACCGGAACGGCGTCCTTCACCTGGACCGTGAACTCCAGCGGCGGCGGCAGCTGCACCTCCACGCAGCTGCTGGGCAACCAGGGCTTCGAGTCGGGCAACACGACCTGGACCGCGAGCAGCGGTGTGATCACCAACGACACCGACGAAGCCGCCCGCACCGGCTCCTACAAGGCCTGGCTGGACGGCTACGGCTCCACCCACACCGACACGCTCTCCCAGTCGGTGACGATCCCGAGCGGCTGCACGGGAACGAAGTTCACCTTCTATCTGCACGTCGACACCGCGGAGACCACCACCAGCACGGCGTACGACAAGCTGACGGTGACCGCCGGGTCGACGACCCTGGCCACGTACTCGAACCTGAACGCGGCCTCCGGGTACGTCCAGAAGTCCTTCAGCCTGTCGGCCTTCGCCGGGCAGACGGTCACCCTGAAGTTCTCCGGTGTCGAGGACTCCTCGCTCCAGACGAGCTTCGTGATCGACGACACGGCGGCGACGACCAGCTGATCCCATGAGGACGCGGGGCGGGTCGGAGGTCAGTCCTCCGGCTCGCCCTTCATCGCTTCCTCCATGGCGAGCAGCTCCTCGTTCGGGACGGCTCCGCCGAAGCGGCGGTCCCGGGAGGCGAACTCGACGCACGCCCGCCACAGGTCACGGCGGTCGAAGTCGGGCCACAGGACGTCCTGGAAGACCATCTCGGCGTACGCGCTCTGCCAGAGCAGGTAGTTGGAGGTGCGCTGCTCGCCGCTGGGCCGCAGGAAGAGGTCCACGTCGGGCATGTCCGGGTAGTACAGGTACTTCGCGAGGGTCTTCTCGTTGACCTTGGACGGGTCGAGGCGGCCCGCCTTCACGTCCTCGGCGAGGGCCTGCGCGGCATCGGCGATCTCGGCCCGGCCGCCGTAGTTCATGCAGAAGTACAGGGTCAGTTGGTCGTTGTCCTTGGTCTGCTCCTGGGCGACCTGCAGCTCCTTGGCGACGGACTTCCACAGCCTGGGCATCCGGCCCACCCAGCGCACCCGGACACCGAGCTCGTCGAGCTGGTCGCGGGTCTTGCGGATGAAGTCGCGGTTGAAGTTCATGAGGAAGCGGACCTCGTCCGGCGAGCGCTTCCAGTTCTCGGTGGAGAAGGCGTAGAGCGAGATGTTCTTCACTCCGGCCTCGATCGCGCCCTGGAGCACGTCGAGGACCCGCTCGGCGCCGACCTTGTGCCCTTCCGTCCGGGGCAGGCCGCGCTCCTTGGCCCACCGGCCGTTCCCGTCCATGACGATCGCCACATGCTCGGGGATCAGCTCACCGGGGAGCTTCGGTGCGCGGGCACCGGACGGGTGCGGCTCCGGCGCCCTGTACTCGCGCCGGCGGCGCCCCAGGATCCCGTTTACGACCATGGTGCTTCTCGTCTCCCTCTCAGGGTTGCTTCTCTACGTAACGCAGGGATCTGAGCCCGCGTTCCAGATGCCAGTGCAGGTAGGCGGAGACCAGCCCGCTGCCCTCCCTGACGTACCGCGGCTCACTCGCGTCCGCGGTCTCCCAGTCTCCCGTAAGCAGCGCGGCGAGGAGTTCCAGGGTCTGCGGCGACGGTACGACGCTGCCGGGCACCCGGCAGTCCACGCAGACCGAGCCTCCGGCGGCCACGGAGAAGAACCGGTTCGGGCCGGTCATGCCGCATCTCGCGCAGTCGCTGAAGCTGGGGGCGTAGCCGTTGACCGCGAGGGAGCGGAGCAGGAAGGCGTCCAGGACCAGGTGGGGCGCGTGCTCGCCCCGGGCGAGGGTGCGCAGGGCGCCGACCAGCAGCAGGTACTGCTGTACGGCGGGCTCGCCCTCGTGATCGGTGAACCGTTCGGCGGTCTCCAGCATGGCCGTCCCGGCGGTGTACCGGGCGTAGTCGGAGACGATCCCGCCACCGTACGGCGCGATGGTCTCGCTCTGCGTGCACAGCGGCAGTCCGCGCCCGATGAGTTCGCTCCCCCGCGCGAAGAACTGCACGTCGACGTGGGAGAACGGTTCGAGGCGGGCGCCGAACTTGGATTTGGTGCGGCGCACGCCACGGGCCACGGCGCGTACCCGCCCGTGACCGCGCGTGAGCAGCGTGATGATCCGGTCCGCTTCCCCCAGCTTCTGCGTCCGCAGCACGACCCCGTCGTCCCGGAAGAGACTCATCGCACACCTCCGCGCGGGGTGTGCGGCACGGTGCCGTCGTGGCGGAACAGGCTCATGGGCCCATTCTCGCCTACCCGGGAGCGTGCTCGTCGGTGACCGTGATTACGGTCGGCCTTCGTCGGCGGGCCGGAACACGGCGGTGATCTCCGGCCGCTCGGCCGGAGTGGCTTCCCGCAGGGCGTCCGGCGCCGCGTCCCACTCCCGGCCGCCGCCGTACGGTCTGAGTTGGACGTACGGCCCCTCATGCCCCATCACGACGCCGGTCCTCCCGGTACGGGTGTCCACGACGTACGAACCCACGGGCATTTTCGTCACCGATTCCCTCCTGACTCCGATTTCATCGGACTCCCCGGCTTTTTCGGGTTTCACTCATCCCTTCTCCACGGTGGCTTTCTTTCCCTACACTCGGCAGGAGTCTGTGCACTACAAGTGCACAGCTCAACAAGGGGGTTGGCCATGGCCAATGGTTCACGGCAGACGGCTGAAACAGGCTGAAAACGAGAAACCTCAACTGGAAATCTCCCAGCGGATCGACACTGCTCTACAAACCGACGGTATTTTCGAGCGGTTGTCCAGGAAGGTCTTCCCGGGGCTTCTCAAGCAGTACTTCCGGCAGGGGGGTAAACCCCCCTGGTGATCCGGCAGTTGACCGGATGGGGCCGCGCCGGTCGATCCGCGAGGCTCCTCGCATGAAGCAGATGACGAAGAGCCTCGCCCTGATCGCCGCCGCCTCCGGTGTCGTCTTCGGTGCCCTGACCCCGCTGAGCGCCTCCGCCGACTCCCGCACCCCGGCACTGAAATGGACCAAGTGCGAGGGCAGCGGCCTCGATCCGCGCCAACAATGCACGACCGTCTCCGTACCCATGGACTACGCGGACCCGCACGGTCCGAAGATCGAGATCGCCGTCTCCCGTATCCGCAGCGAGAATCCGGACGCCCGGCGCGGTGCCCTGCTGCTGATCCCCGGCGGGCCCGGCGGGGACAGCATGAACGACCCCTCGGGGAAGGGGCAGAAGCTGCCGAAGAAGGTGCGTGACGCCTACGACCTGATCGGCTTCGCACCGCGCGGGATGGCCCCCTCGACGGCCGTCGACTGCGGGCTCGAACACCGGGACCTGGCCCGTACGACCCTGCTGCCCTGGCCTTCCCCGGACGGCTCCGTCGACGCGACCATGGCGGCGGGAAAGCGCATCTCCGAGGCCTGCGCGCGCAACGGCGGCGAGCTGATCCGGCACATCAGCACCCTCGACGAGGCCCGGGACCTGGACCGCGTGCGGGCCGCGCTCGGCGAGCGCAAGGTGTCCGTGTGGGGCGTGTCGTACGGCACCTATGTCACCGACGCCTACCTCCAGTTGTTCCCGCGGCGCACCGACCGTGTCGTCCTGGACAGCAATGACAACCCGGACCCCGTGCTGGCGGAGCGCGCCTGGCTCGCCGCGTTCGAGCGGGGCGCCGAGGACAACTTCCCGGAGTTCGCCGAGTGGGCGTCCGCGCCCGGCAATCCGGACCGCGTCGCCGCCACGGCCGCCGAGGTACGGCCCCTGTTCCTGAAGCTCGCCGCCCGCCTCGACCGCGAACCGATCCCCTGGCCGGGTGCCAACCCCGAGGAGCTGAACGGCAACGCCCTGCGCCAGACGATGCTCGACTCCTTCTACGACCCGGACGACTACCCGGCCCTCGCCAAACTGATCCTCGCCGCCGAGAAGGGCACGGTGCCGCCCGCGCCGACGGCGCCGCCCGAGGCCGTGCTCCAGAACGTCACCGCGGTCGCCGCCGCGACCATCTGCAACGACGTCGACTGGCCGAACGACCCGGCGGTGTACCGCGAGGGGGTGGCGAAGAGCCGTGCCGCGTTCCCGCTGACCGGGGGCATGCCGAGGAACGCGATGGCGTGCCCCTCCTGGCCGTGGGAGCCGAAGGAGACACCGGTGCACGTCTCCGACAAGGGCCCGTCCAACATCCTGATGGTGCAGAACGAAAGGGATCCCGCCACCCCGCTCAGCGGTGCTCTCAAGCTCCGCGAGGCGCTCGGCCGGCGTGCCGTCATGGTCCTCAACGACTCCACCGGCCATGACGCCTACCTCGGCAACGGCACCGCGTGCGGCGACGCGACCGTGTCCCGCTTCCTGGCCACGGGCAAGCGGCCCGTCGAGGACCTCCACTGCCCCCGCGATGCAACCAAGGGATGAGCCACCGGCGTCGATCATTGAAGAGATCGTCAACCGTCACCGAGCGAAGGAGAGCAAGATCTTAGGCTCCGGAGAACTGTCCCGACGCACCCTCCTGGCCGCCGGCACGGCCGCCTTCCTCACCGGCACGACCGCCGCGACCGCGTCCGCCGCCGAGGACGACGTCACCGCCCGGCTGCGCGCGCTGGAGGAGCGCTACGAAGCCCGGCTCGGCGTCTTCGCCCACCGCCCCTCGACCGGGCGGTCCGTCCGGTACCGCGCCGACGAGCGCTTCCCGATGTGCTCCGTGTTCAAGGCCCTCGCCGCCGCGGCCGTCCTGCGCGACCTGGACCGGCACGGCGAGGTGCTCGGCCGCCGTATCCACTACACCGAGGACGACCTGGTGATGCCGGGCTCGGACCAGACCAAGGCACATCTCGCGCAGGGCATGACGATCGCCGAGCTCGCCGAGGTGGCCATCACCCACAGCGACAACACGGCCGGCAACCTCCTGCTGCGCGAACTCGGCGGCCCCACCGCCATCACCCGCCTCGCCCGCTCCCTCGGCGACCGGGTCACCCGCCTCGACCGCTGGGAGCCCGAGCTGAACACAGCCGAGCCGTGGCGGCGCACGGACACGACGAGCCCGTACGCCATCGGTCGCACCTACGGCCGGCTGGTCCTCGGCGACGCGCTGAACCGGCGGGACCGGGAGCTGCTCACGCACTGGCTGCTGAACAACACGACCAGCGTGAACCGCTTCCACGCGGGCCTGCCGAAGACATGGACGATCGCCGACAAGACGGGCAGCGGCTCCTACGGCACCGCCAACGACGTGGGTGTCGTGTGGACCGAGGAGGGCGACCCGGTCGTCCTGTCCGTGCTGTCGACCATGCCCGAGCCGGACGCCGTACGGGACGACGCGCTGGTCGCCGACGCGGCCGCGGTGGTCGCCGGCGCCCTGGGCTGACCGCTCAGAACCGCCGGACGTACCGCCGCTGCCAGGGGGTCTCCACCGCTCGTCGGTCGTAGTGCTCGCGCACGTACGCGACCGCCTGCCGCGGGGGCACACCGTCCAGAACCGCCAGACAGGCCAGGGCCGTTCCCGTGCGGCCCCGGCCGCCCCCGCACGCGATCTCGACCCGTTCGGCGGCCGATCGTTCCCAGGCGTCGATCAGGACGTCGCGGGTCTCCCGGTGGTCCGTCGGCAGGCGGAAGTCCGGCCAGCGGACCCACCGGGAGGCCCACGGGACCTCCGGCGGCCCGCCGCCGAGCAGATAGACGCCGTACGACGGTGCCGGCGCGGCCGGATCCAGCGGGTGCCGCAGGCCACGGCCCCGCACCAGGCGTCCGGACGGCAGCCGCAGGATGCCCGGCCCGTGTTCGTCCCACCCCTTCATGCCCTCATTCGAACCCGTCATCGACGCTCGGGCAACCGAATCCGCCCCCACCGTGGTCTGGTGGGCGAGGGAGGGTGCCCGATGCAGGCCGAACAAGAGGAACGGTTCCAGGAATTCGTCAGAGCCAGGTGGTCGCACCTCGTGCGGACCGCCTATCTGCTCACCGGCGACGCCCATCACGCCGAGGACCTGACGCAGACGGCGCTGGCGAAGGCGTACCGCTCCTGGCGGCGCGTGTCCGGCAGCGACAACCCGGAGGCCTACGTCCGGCGGATGCTGGTCACCTGCAACAGCGACCGCTTCCGCAAGCGGCGCGTGAAGGAGTCGCTGACCGACGCGCCGCCGGAGCGGGCGGGCCGCGACGAGGCCGTGGCCCGGGTCGACGAACGCGGGGTGCTGATGGCCGCCCTGGCCCAACTGCCGCCCCGGCAGCGGGCCGTGATCGTCATGCGCTACTGGGAGGACCTGTCGGAGGCGGAGGCCGCCGAGGTGCTCGGCTGCTCGCAGGGCACGGTCAAGAGCCAGGCGTCCAAGGGGCTGGCGAAGTTGCGTACGTATCCGGGGCTCGCGCAGGTCATGGACCGCGCCCCGCAGGGAGGCACGAAATGACTGAGGAAGAGGAGCGGGACTTCGAGGAGCGGGACTTCGAGGAGCAACTGCGGGAGCTGCTCGCCGAGGACGCGTACACGATCCGGCCGTCGCCGGTGCCGTATCCGCGGATCCGCCGCCAGGGCGTGGTCGAGCGGCGCCGGCGGGTGGCGGTGGCCGGGGCGGTCCTGGCGACGCTGGCCACCGTGCCGGTGGGGGCGTTCGCGGTGGGCGGTGCTGGAACGGGCACGGCGGACACGGCGACGACACCCAGCGCGTCCGCGTCACCGACCGCCACACCGACACCCACCCCCAGTGGGCCCACGGGACCGGCCACAGCTGAGCAGCTCCGCGACGGGATCACGCCGGAGCAGGCCGTCGAAGGGCTGGACAAGTGCATCGCCTGGAACCGGAAGAACGTGGCCATGGGCTCCCGCGACCTGCACCTGGGCAAGGCCGACGAGTACCGGATCCTCCTGGCTCTGAACAGCACCGGCAACACCAACTCGCCGGGTGACGGCATCTTCGTCGTCGCCGTGAAGGAGATGCCGTCGGAGGTCCGGCTGGTCTGCAACATCAAGGACGGGCAGGCCTCCGGGCTCGACTTCAGTGGCGGCAGCGACCGTCAGTCCGACTCCCCGCCCGTGCTGCCCGACGTCAACACCAACAAGCTCTACCAGCAGGACTTCCTGAACAAGGGCAACTGGAAGCTGCCGTTCAGCTGGGGCTTCATCGGCACGGTGGATCCGACGGTGGCCAAGGTGACCGTCTCCTACGGCGGTGCCGGCAGCGAGGCGGTCCTCGACCACGGCTGGTTCGTCGCCTCCGGCACCCTGACCCAGCAGGTCACCAGGAACCCGCACATCAAGGGCTACGACAAGGGCGGCAAGCTGATCTACGACTCCGACGAGGACAAGACGTACCAGCAGGTGCAGTAGCAGGGCAGCTCGGGCAGGGGGCGCCGTACAGGGGTCGGCGCCCCCTCACCCGGTGACGGAGGGTCATGGGACGGCCGAACGTCCCCTCGTTACTCAGGCTCGTCGACCAGCCCGGTCCCGGTCATCGCCTACGACCTGCCGAGCGGTGTCCACACCCAACTTCCCGCGGACGCGGTCCTGGACCTGGCCGCCCATCGACGGGGCCCTCGCGGTCGGCGCGGACGGGGCGGCGCCCGGTCTCGCCGACGGCGACCCCGAGGGGGTTACCGCCCGGGGCGGTCCGGGGCGCGGACTGCTCCCCGGGGCCCGGGGAGTATCAGGACGGCGTCCGGGCCGCCGCTAGCAGCCTGGTCACGTCGTCCGCGCAGATCGTCAGGGCCGTGCCCACCGTGCTGAGGACATCCCGTTCGGCCGGGGTGTACGGGCCGTCCGCGAGGGCGATGCGGGCCGCCTGGAGGAGGACCGACTCACGGCCCGCCGGGGCGAGGTGGGGGGCGAGCGGGTCGAGGGCCTCGTGGAGCTCTATGGCGAGACCGGCTCCGCAGGGGCGGTCGTAGACCCGGCCGGTGTCCTCGGCGAGGGCCTCCACCAGGGCCTCCAGCTGGTCCTCGGTGCAGTCGTCGAAGCCCGCCGCGCGGACCGTGGCGGCCGCGGTCTCCAGGGCGGTGCGCGAGCAGGTGCCGCCCGCCGCCAGGACCGCGAGCGCGACCGTGTGGACGGCGTCGCGCAGCATCGCCGAGAAGCGGTTCGTGGTCGGGTGGTCGAGGACGTCCGTGCCGAAGTGGCGTCGGCAGGCCGCGCATTCCACCACCGGGCCGGTGTCGCCGCGCGGCAGGACCGGGACGCCGAGCAGTGTGAAGCGGCGACGGCCGGTCAGACGCTGGAAGTTGCGGTCGCCACCGCATCCGGGGCAGAAGAACTCGCCGTCACCGACGGTCGTCCACGCGGTACGGGTGCCCAGGAGGCGCGCAGGCCTGACATCACGGTCGTTTCGTCCCGGTCCTGGGAGCACGTCGCACCTCCGTAACGCCGCGGCAACATCGCCGCGCTTGCGTGATGTTAGCCACATCAGCGAGCCGGAGTCAGCACCCCTGACGAGACCCACCCGTGACCTCCACGCGCCGATGGCCGATAAACGACGGGGCCTTGATCGCCGTATACAGCGATCAAGGCCCCGAAACCACCGGTCAGAGGGATTATCGGGCGGCTCGGTTGACGGCCGAGACGACCGCCTTCAGCGAGGCACGCGTCGTGTTCGCGTCGATGCCGATTCCCCACAGAACCTTGCCGTCGATCGCGCATTCGATGTAGGAGGCGGCCTGCGCGGAGGCGCCCTCGCTCATCGTGTGCTCCTGGTAGTCCAGCAGCCGGGCGTCGATGCCGACCTTGGCCAGCGCGTCGAAGAAGGCCGAGATCGGACCGTTGCCACTGCCGGTGAGGACGGTGTCGACGCCGTCGACCGTGGCCTCCACCTTCAGGGTGTCCACGCCGTCGGTGTCGGTGGTCGACTGGCCGTTCTTGACCTGGATACGGCCCCACGGGTTCTCGGGGTTCGGCAGGTACTCGTCCTGGAAGACCGCCCAGATGTCGGAGCCCTTGACCTCGCCGCCCTCGGCGTCCGTCTTGGCCTGGATCAGCTTCGAGAACTCGATCTGCATCCGGCGCGGCAGGTCCAGCTTGTGGTCGTTCTTCAGGACGTACGCGATCCCGCCCTTGCCGGACTGCGAGTTCACCCGGATGACGGCCTCGTAGGAGCGGCCGACGTCCTTCGGGTCGATCGGCAGGTACGGGACCGCCCACTCGATGTCGTCGACGGTGACGCCCTTGGCCTTGGCGTCGGCCTCCATGGCGTCGAAGCCCTTCTTGATGGCGTCCTGGTGGGAGCCGGAGAAGGACGTGTAGACCAGGTCGCCCACGTACGGGTGACGCGGGTGGACCTCCATCTGGTTGCAGTACTCCCACGTACGACGGATCTCGTCGATGTCGGAGAAGTCGATCTGCGGGTCGACGCCCTGCGAGAACAGGTTCATGCCCAGGGTGACCAGATCGACGTTGCCGGTGCGCTCGCCCTGGCCGAACAGGCAGCCCTCGACGCGGTCGGCGCCGGCCATCAGCGCCAGCTCGGCGGCGGCGACGGCGGTACCGCGGTCGTTGTGCGGGTGGATCGAGATGCACACGTACTCGCGGCGGGAGAGGTTGCGGTGCATCCACTCGAAGCGGTCCGCGTGCGTGGAGGGGGTCGAACGCTCCACCGTGGCGGGCAGGTTGAGGATGATCTCGCGGCCCGGACCGGGCTGGTAGACGTCCATCACCGCCTCGCAGACCTCCAGCGCGAAGTCCAGCTCGGTGTCGGTGAAGATCTCCGGCGAGTACTGGTAGCCGAACTCCGTCTCCGGGCCCAGCAGCTTCTCGGCGTACTCCATCACCAGGCGGGTGCCGTCGACGGCGATCTGCTTGATGTCGTCCTTCGAGCCCCGGAAGACGACCCGGCGGAAGACGGGCGCGGTGGCGTTGTACAGGTGGACGGTCGCGCGCTTGGCGCCCTTCAGGGACTCCACGGTCCGCTCGATCAGGTCCTCGCGGGCCTGGGTCAGTACGGAGATCGTGACGTCGTCCGGGATCGCCCCCGGCTCCTCGACGATCGACCGTACGAAATCGAAGTCCGTCTGGCCCGACGCCGGGAAGCCGACCTCGATCTCCTTGTAGCCCATCTTGACCAGCTGGTCGAACATCCGGCGCTTGCGCTCGGGCGACATCGGGTCGATCAGGGCCTGGTTGCCGTCGCGCAGGTCGGTGGAGAGCCAGCGGGGGGCGACGGTGATCCGGTTGTTCGGCCAGGTGCGGTCCGGGATGTCGACCTGCTCGTACTGGCCGTACTTGTGGATCGGCATGGTGCTGGGCTGCTGGCGGTTCGCCATGATTGCGGGGCTCCTCAGGATGTCCGGGAAGGACGGCCGACACGCAACGCGAAGCTCCGCGGGGAGGGAGTCGACCTGGACTACAGGCCCTCGCCGCGGCAGCTAAGAAGAAGCAGCCCGAAACGCATGATGCGCAGAATGCTAGCGGAGCCGCTCCCCGTGCGGGGCGCCGTATCAGTATGCGGGACCAGGGGAGCGAATGGGACAAAAAGTGCGCCATACCACTTCGTCACGGAGCGTGCACTTCCCTGTCCGCATATTTCACCAATCATGGTTGCGGGTAGTGACACGGTCATGACTCAGTGCAAGGGTGCCGGGCATGACGACCAACGGGGGCTTCGAGCCCGTCTTCTGCACCGTCGTACCGCCACACGTCCTCGACAAGCTGGCCAGGAACGACGACCCCGCACTCTCCGGTCCCGCCCGGCGCACCCTGATGCGCGACAGCGAGCTGCGCGGCCGCCGCCGCGTGACGACCGAGTTCGGCCTCGCGGCCGCGCCGACGGCGAAGGCACCGTCGGACCAGCCGCTGCGCACGATCTACGACGCCGGGCACAGGACCGACCTGCCGGGCACGAAGGTCCGCGCCGAGGGCTCCGAGCCCGGCCAGGACGCCACCGTCAACCGCGCCTACGCCGGTCTCGGCGCCACCTTCGACCTCTATCTGAAGGCCTACGCGCGCCACTCGATCGACGGCGACGGCCTCCCGCTCGACGCGAGCGTCCACTTCGACGAGAACTACAACAACGCCTTCTGGAACGGCGAGCAGATGGTGTTCGGCGACGGCGACGGCGAGATCTTCCTCGACTTCACCATCCCGATCGACGTCATCGGCCACGAGCTCACCCACGGCGTCACGCAGTACACGGCGAACCTCACGTACTACGGCCAGCCGGGCGCCCTGAACGAGTCGATGTCCGACGTCTTCGGCTCGCTCATCAAGCAGTACACGCTCGGCCAGACCGCCGCCGAGGCCGACTGGCTGATCGGCGCGGGCCTGCTCGCGCCCAGCGTCTCCGGAAAGGCGCTGCGCTCGATGAAGGAGCCGGGCAGCGCGTACGACGACGACGTGCTCGGCAAGGACCCGCAGCCGGCGACGATGGACGACTACGTCCGCACCGGCCGCGACAACGGCGGGGTGCACATCAACTCGGGCATCCCGAACCACGCGTTCTACCTGGTCGCCACCGCTCTCGGCGGCCACGCCTGGGAGCGCGCGGGCCAGATCTGGTACGACGTCCTCACCGGTGGCGAGCTCTCCGACCGCGCCCTCTTCAACGACTTCGCGGGGCTCACCGTCAAGGCCGCGCGCGAGCGCTTCGGTGACGGGGGCGACGAATTCCAGGCCGTGTCGAAGGCCTGGGAGCAGGTCGGGGTGCGGATCCTGTGAGTCCGTACTAGACAGGGACCCATGCGTATTCAGGTGCGGCGCACGGGCGGGTTCGCGGGCATCGAGCGGCACAAGGAGGTCGACACCTCCGGGCGGCCCGATGCCCACGAATGGCAGGCCCTGGCCGAGAAGGCGGTCGCCGCCGGCCGGGTCACCCCGCCGATCGGGGTTCCGGACGGCTTCAAGTACGAGATCACCGTGGACGGCCGGACGGTCTACGCGGCCGATCCCCGGCTGACGGAGGAGCAGCGGGCGCTGATCTCGAAGGTACTCAAAGAGGGCGCGTAACTGCTTGTTCACGCCTGCCCGTTGACTTCCTTACCCGTCGGTACGGATGATCCGGCGCATGGCGACTCAAGAGCATCCGATCCCCCGGTTCCCGGCAGGCTTCCTGTGGGGCGTCTCGACCTCGGCGCATCAGATCGAGGGCGCGGCGGACGAACGCGAGCGGTCCGTGTGGGACACCTTCACGGCCGAACCGGGACGGGTGAAGGACGGCTCGACGGCGGCGGTGGCCTGCGACCACTACCACCGCTACCGCGAGGACGTCTCCCTGCTGGCCGGCCTGGGCGTGGACGCGTACCGCTTCTCGGTCTCCTGGCCCCGGGTGCGCTCCGAGGGCGGCCTCGACTTCTACGACCGTCTCGTGGACGAACTGGTCGCGGCGGGCGTCCGTCCGGTCCCGACGCTCTTCCACTGGGATCTGCCGGTGGCGTTCCAGGAGAAGGGCGGCTGGCTGGAGCGGGACACGGCGTCCCGCTTCGCCGAGTACGTGTCCCTGGTGGCCGACCGTCTCGGCGACCGCGTCAAGAAGTGGATCACCGTCAACGAGCCCGCCGAACACACCCTGTTCGGCCACGCGCTCGGCGCCCACGCCCCGGGCGAGCAGCTGATGTTCGACGCGCTGCCCGCCGCCCACCACCAGCTCCTCGGCCACGGCCTGGCCGTACAGGCGCTCCGCGCGGCCGGCGCCACGGACATCGGGATCGCCAACTCGCACGGCCCGACCTGGCCGGCCTCCCAGGAGCAACCGGACGTGGAGGCGGCGGACTTCTACGACCTGCTGCTGAACCGGCTGTTCGCGGACCCGGTACTGCTGGGTGAATACCCTTCCGGCCTGGGCGAGTTGATGCCGGGCGATGTGGCGGCCGACCTCAAGGTCATCAGCGAGCCGCTCGACTTCTACGGCGTCAACTACTACTCCCCGACCCGCGTGGGCGCCCCGCAGGGCGAGGACATCGAGTTCGGCGGACTGACGATCCCCGCCGAACTCCCCTTCTCCGTCCAGGAGATCGAGAACGTCCCGGTGACGGACTTCGGCTGGCCGGTGGTCCCGGAGGGGCTCACCGAACTGCTCACCGCCTTCCACGAGCGCTACGGCGACCGGCTCCCGCCCGTCGTCATCACCGAGAACGGCTGCTCCTACGAGGGCGTCGACGACCAGGACCGGATCGCCTACCTCGACGGCCACATCCGCGCCCTGCACCGGGCGGTCGAGGCGGGTGTGGACGTGCGCGGGTACTTCGTGTGGTCGCTGATGGACAACTTCGAGTGGGCGGAGGGCTACGCGCGCAGGTTCGGGCTGGTGCACGTCGACTTCGAGACGCTGGCCAGGACCCCGAAGGCGTCGTACGCGTGGTACCAGGAGCTGCTCCGGGCCCAGAGGTGAGCACGGCCCTCTCCGAGCCGGTCGACCGGGTCGGCAAGGGCTGGACCGCCTCACTGTCCCTCGCCAACGTGGCGATCTGGGTGGGCTGGTACGGCCCCCTGCAGATCCTGCTGGCCCGGCAGGCGGAGGACTTCGCACCCGGCACCGGCATGTCGAAGGAGACGCTGCTGGCGTGGGTGACCGGGGTGGGTGCGGTGGTGTCGCTGGCGGCGAACCCGTTCTTCGGCGCGCTGTCGGACCGCACCACGGCCCGCTGGGGTCGCCGCAGCCCGTGGATCGTGGCCGGTGCCGCGGGCGGCGCGCTGTCACTCTTGGTGCTCGCCGGGGCGGGCGGGCTGTGGGTCATGACGCTCGGCTGGTGTCTGGTCCAGCTGACCCTGAACGCGGCCTTCGCGGCGGTCACGGCGGCCGTCCCCGACCGGGTGCCACGGCTCCAGCGGGGCGCGGTCGGCGGCTGGATCGGGGCGGCGCAGATCCTCGGCGCGGTCGTCGGCACGGGCCTGGCGACCGCGGCGGGCGGGATCGCGGCGGGCTATGCGGCGTGCGCGGTGTTCACGCTGGCGGGTGTGCTGCCGTACGTGCTCCGCCACAGGGATCTGACACTGGCGGCGACGGACCGCCCCGCCTGGTCCTGGCGGTCGTTCGCCCGCGGCTTCTGGATCGGCCCGCGCCGCCACCCCGACTTCGCCTGGGCCTGGCTGACGCGCTTCCTGATCAACCTCAGCAACGCGCTGGTGATCCTCTACCTCCTCTACTACCTGCGCGACCGCCTGCACCACGACGACCCCGAACAGGGCGTCCTGATCCTCACCGCGGTGGACAGCGTGGCGCTGCTGGCCACGGTCGTGGTGGGCGGCATCTGGTCGGACCGGGTGGGCCGCCGCAAGCCCTTCGTACGCTGGTCCGGCGTCCTGATGGCGCTCGCCACGGCCCTGCTCGCCGGGTGGCAGACCTGGCCGAGCGCGATCGTCGTGGCGGCGCTGCTCGGCGTGGGCCTCGGGGTGTTCATGTCGGTCGACTTCGCCCTGATGACGGACGTCCTGCCGAAGGCCTCGGACCGGGGCAAGGACCTGGGCGTCATCAACGTCGCGAACGCCCTGCCCCAGGTGGCCGCCCCCGCACTGGCAGCGCCGATCGTCACGCACCTGGGGGGATACAGGGTCCTGTACGGGGTGGCGGCGGTGGTGGGTCTGGCGGGGGCGGTACTGGTGGGGCGGATCCGCGGGGTGGAGTGAGGCGGGGTGGAGTGAGGCGGGGTGAATTGAGCTCTAGAGTGCTCCGGCTTCTCGCGCCGCGTACACCGACGGATACACCGGCCGATACCCCAGCTCCCGCCGAATCCGCTCCGTGGACATGATCACCAGCCACGGGTCGGGGTCGGTCCGCTCGTACGACTCCTCCGGGATCTCGGCCCCGTTGAGCTGATGCAGCTCCACCGCGGTCATCGGGGCGTCGTCGGCGATGTTGTAGACCCGCCCCGAGATCCCCGGCGCGTGCAGGATCCGCAGCAACCCCTGGGCCACATCCACATGGTGTCCCACGTGCAGCCGCTGGTTCGACGCCCAGTTCTTCGCCCACATCAGGGACTGGGCGAGATGCGGGTCCCCCTCGCCGTAGACGAAGGGGAGCCGCCCGACGCGCACGTCGAGCCCCTCCATGGCCAGCAGCCGCCGCTCGGCCTCCGCCTTGGACTCGGGATAGGCGCCCCACATCGCCCCGCCGGGCCGGCTCTCGTCGTCCTCGGTGAGCGGCCTGCCGCGCCCGGTGCCGTACACGAGACCGGTGCTGACCTGTACGAACCTCCGTACACCGGCTGCCTGTGCGGCACGGCCCAACTCCACCGCCGCGTCCCGGTTGACGGCCCACGCCTCCTCGTCCGGCACTCCCCGGAAGGCCGCGGCGACGTTCACGACCGCGTCGGCCCCGGCGACGGCCTTGCCGAGCACCTCACTGTCCCGCAGATCTCCCACGACGACCTCGGCGCCGAGCTCCGCGAAGGGTTCACCGCGGGCCGTGTCCCGCACCAGCACCCGTACCCGCTCCCCCGGCCGGGACTGCGCCAGCAGCCTCGGCACGAAGCGCCGGCCGACCTGTCCCGTCGTGCCTGTCACCAAAGTCAGCATGTTGTGCTCCTCTCGTCGGGACCAGCGTGGAACGACCGCGCGGGCACCGGGAGAGACCTCTTGATCAGGGGATCGGCAGTCCCTGGATAAGCCGGACGGGGTGCCGCACGCTGGAGGGGTGAACCGAGCCGAACTCGCCGACTTCCTGCGCCGCGGCCGCGCCCGCCTGAACCCGTCCGACGTGGGCCTGACACCGGGCGCCCGGCGCCGTACGCCCGGGCTGCGCCGCGAGGAGGTGGCCCAGCTGGCGGGGATGTCGGTGGACTACTACACGCGGCTGGAGCAGTCCCGGGGCCCGCGCCCCTCCCGTCAGATGCTGACCGCGCTGGCCCGGGCGCTGCGCCTGACCGACGTGGAGCAGGACCATCTGTTCCACCTGGTCGGCGAGGAGCCCCCGCGCCGCGAGACGGGGTCGGCGCATGTCCGCCCGGGGCTGCTGCTGATCCTGGACCGGCTGCACGACACTCCGGCGCAGGTGGTCAACGACTACGGCGAGGTGCTGGCGCAGAACGCGATGGCGAAGGCGCTGGTCGGCGACGCGATGTCCCGTCCGCGCCGCGAGCGCAACCTGACCCGGCGCTTCTTCCTGGACCCGACCGCGCGCACGCTCTTCCCCGAGGAGGACCTCGCGGACCACGCGCGCACCCAGGTGGCCACCCTGCGCGCGGTGACCGCGGCCCGCCCCGACGACCCGGAACCGGCCGCGCTGGTCGCCGAACTCCGTTCTGCCAGCGAGGAGTTCGCCCGCCTGTGGGACGAGCACGAGGTGTCCCAGCGCAACAAGGCGACGAAGCGCTTCGTGCACCCCGTGGTCGGGCTGCTGGAACTCGACTGCGAGGTCATGGTCAGCCACGAACACCACCACCTCCTGGTCGTCCACACGGCCCGCCCGGGGACGGAGGCATACGAACGCCTCCAACTGCTGAGAGTGGTGGGACTGCAGAACATGCACCCGCAGGGGGCGATCTCCTAGGGGGTCCCGGGACCCCCTAGAACCCCAACTTCCGCAACTGCCGAGGATCCCGCTGCCAGTCCTTCGCCACCTTCACGTGGAGGTCCAGGCTGCATCGACATGCGGCTACCGCCGCGCGGCCGGCGTGGCAGCACCTCGATCTGCCCGCACAGCCTGACGCCGACCTCCCGCAGACCGCTACCGCAGCAAACCCCCACCCACCCCGCTCAGAACCCCAACTTCCGCAACTGCCGAGGGTCCCGCTGCCAGTCCTTCGCCACCTTCACGTGCAGATCCAAGAAGACCGGTGTGCCGAGCAGGGCCTCGATCTGCTTGCGGCTCTTGATGCCGACCTCCTTCAGGCGCTTGCCCTTGGGGCCGATGATGATGCCCTTCTGGCTGGGGCGCTCGATGTAGACGAAGGCGTGGATGTCGAGGAGGGGCTTGTCGGCGGGGCGGTCCTCGCGGGGCAGCATCTCCTCGACGACCACCGCGATGGAGTGCGGCAGCTCGTCGCGGACACCCTCCAGCGCGGCCTCGCGGATCAGCTCGGCGATCATGACCTGCTCGGGCTCGTCCGTGAGGTCGCCCTCGGGGTAGAGCGCGGGCCCCTCCGGGAGGAGCGGGACGATCAGGTCGGCCAGCAGACCCACCTGCTTGTCGCCGACCGCCGAGACGGGCACGATCTCCGCCCACTCGAAGCCCAGCTCCTTGCCGAGCTGGTCGATCGCGATGAGCTGCTCGGCGAGGGTCTTGGAGTCCACGAGGTCGGTCTTCGTGACGATCGCGATCTTCGGCGTCTTCTTGATCGACGCGAGTTCCTTCGCGATGAAACGGTCACCGGGGCCGAGTTTCTCGTTCGCCGGCAGACAGAACCCGATCACGTCGACCTCGGCCCAGGTGGTGCGTACGACGTCGTTCAGCCGCTGGCCGAGCAGCGTGCGCGGCTTGTGCAGCCCAGGGGTGTCGACCAGGATCAGCTGGGCTTCGGGCCGGTGCACGATCCCCCGTACCGTGTGCCGCGTCGTCTGCGGCTGATCCGCCGTGATGGCGACCTTCTGGCCGACCAGAGCGTTCGTGAGGGTGGACTTGCCCGCGTTGGGGCGGCCCACGAAGCAGGCGAAGCCGGCGCGGTGGGGGGCCTCCGACGATGCCGACGGCTCGGATGACTGACTGCGAACGCTCATGCGCCCCATTCTCCCTGATCCACAGAGCCCCGCCGCACAGGCGCCCGAGTAGCCGCGCCCCGGTGAGCTTCCCGAAACCTCCACGCAACGAAACATCACGGAAACACCGACGTGCTCAACCGGAAACGCACGCCGGTGAACCTCTGACGAGCCCCCACCTGGTTGGAGACCTCCATGTCCCTCGCCGCGCAAGGCGTCGACACCGGCGACACCGCCTGGCTGCTCGCCGCCACCGCCCTCGTCCTGCTGATGACCCCGGGGCTCGCCCTGTTCTACGGCGGCATGGTCCGCACGAAGAGCGTCCTCAACATGCTGATGATGAGCTTCGTGTCGATCGCCCTGGTCACGGTGGTCTGGCTCACCGCCGGCTACTCCCTCGCCTTCGGTGATGACATCGGGGCAGGGCTCCTCGGCGGCCTCGAACACGCCGGCATGAGCGGCCTCGGCCCCGACAGCGTCCAGGGCACCGTCCCCACCCTCCTCTTCGCCACCTTCCAGCTCACCTTCGCGATCATCACGGCGGCGCTGGTCAGCGGCGCGATCGCGGACCGGGCGAAGTTCGGGGCGTGGCTGGTGTTCGTCCCGGTCTGGGCACTGCTCGTATACGTTCCCGTCGCCCACTGGGTGTGGGGCCCGGGCGGCTGGGTCCTGGACAGGCTCGGCGCGCTCGACTTCGCGGGCGGTCTGCCCGTCGAGATCACCTCCGGGGCCTCCGGTCTCGCCCTCGCGCTGGTCCTCGGCCCGCGGCTGGGCTTCAAGAAGGACGCCATGCGCCCGCACAACCTCCCCATGGTCGTCCTGGGCGCGGGCCTGCTCTGGTTCGGCTGGTTCGGCTTCAACGCGGGCTCGGCCCTCGGCGCCAACGGTGTCGCCGCCGCCGTCTTCCTCAACACCCTCGCCGCCGGCTGCACCGGCCTGCTCGGCTGGCTCTTCGTCGAGCAGAAGCGCGACGGCCACCCGACCACGCTCGGCGCCGCGTCCGGCGCGGTCGCGGGCCTGGTCGCGATCACCCCGTCCTGCGGCTCGGTCTCCCTCCTGGGCGCGCTGGTCGTCGGCCTCGCCGCCGGTGTCGTCTGCTCGTACGCGGTGGGCTGGAAGTTCAAGCTGAACTACGACGACTCCCTCGACGTCGTCGGTGTCCACCTGGTCGGCGGAGTCATCGGCACGCTGCTGATCGGCGTGTTCGCGGAGAAGGCGATGACCGGCGGCGCCGAGGGTCTGCTCTACGGCGGCGGGCTCGCCCAGCTCGGCAAGCAGCTGGTGGCCGTGGTCGCCGTGGGGGCGTACGCCTTTCTGGTGACGTACGGCATCGGGAAGCTGATCGACAAGGTGATGGGCTTCCGGGCCGACGAGGAGCACGAGCACACCGGCCTGGACCTTACGGTGCACGCCGAGACCGCATACGATCACGGCGTCCTGGGCCATGGCGCCCCGGTCAGCGCGTCCTCCGTCCCCTCCGCCCAGAAGGTCAAGACCCAGGCATGAAGCTCATCACCGCGATCGTCAAGCCGTACCGCCTCGACGAGGTCAAGACCGCGCTGCAGGAGATCGGCGTCCACGGTCTGACCGCGACCGAGGCCAGCGGCTACGGCCGCCAGCGCGGCCACACCGAGGTGTACCGCGGCGCCGAGTACCAGGTCGACCTGGTCCCCAAGGTCCGCATCGAGGTCGTCGTCGACGACGCCGACGCCGACACCGTCATCGACGCGATCGTCAAGGCCGCCCACACGGGCAAGATCGGCGACGGCAAGGTGTGGGCGCTGCCGGTGGAGACGGTCGTACGGGTGCGGACGGGCGAGCGCGGTCCGGACGCGCTCTAGGCGAACGGGAACGGGAGGCTTTCAGGGGCGCGGGGAACTGCGCGACAAGCCCCCACCGGCCCGCAGCCGCAAACGAACCCACATCCCCCCTCCCACACCACCAGCCACGAACAACACCACCGCGACCAACCACGGCAACGCAAAGAAACCCGCACTCGCCGACTCGTGAGTGCCCTTCGCACTCGCCGTCAACTTCACGTCCCCCCAGTCGAGTTGCGGCGCCCCGCGCCACGGCTCGCTCAGCCGTACCCGTTGCCCGGGCAGCAGCTCACCCGGAATCTTCACCAGGTCGCGCGCCAGCAACGTCCGCCCGAACAACCCCGTCGCCCGCAGCTCCACCTTCGGGTTCAGGGTGACGTTGCCGGTGTTGCGCAGGGTGTACGAGATCGTCGCACCGCTGTCCCCCAACCCCGGTACCAGCGGCTGGTGATGGCTGACGCGGACGTCCTCGACGGCGATCGCCGGCACGGTCGGCCCGCCCACCCGCAGATAGATCCTCGCGGCGACGGCCCGCTGCACACCGAGCGCCACGGCGCCCCCACCCTTGTCGATCCGTTCGTCCAGCGCCACCAACGCGCCGGGGTGGTCGCCCGGTTCGGCGCCCTCGGGCACCGACAGGGTGAAGGGCACGGTGACCTTGCCGTGCGCGGGAACGGTCACCCGGGACTTCGCGGGCCTCGCCCAGGCCCCCACCCCGCGCTGCTTCTCCGCGACCGTCCGCACGGCGAAACCGCCGTCGCGGGCGGTGTTGTAGGCGTCGGCGGCGTAGAGGCGGAAGCTCAGCGGCTCACCGGTCTTGTTGCTGACGACCACCTTGTCGTCGATGCTCTGCCCGGGGTCGGCGGACAGATAGAAGTAGGGCCGCGCGGCGACCTGGGAGGCGGCGGGATACACGGACCAGCTGCCGTTGTCGGCGCCGTACGCGGGCGCGGCGGCCATGACCGAGAACAGGCTGAACGGGCTGAACAGGCTCAGGAGGATGACGTACAGCTTTCGCATGGGTGCGGACCCCCACGGGTGCGAGAAGGACGGGACGGGCGGGTGCGGGCGCCCGTACGGTCAGCTGAGCGTGAGGGTGAGAACGCCGGAGTACGTGCCGACAGGCGTGAACGCCGGTACGTTCAGGGAGAGTCCGGCATCCACCGTGAACTCACCGCCGGTGACGGCGGAGTTGGGGGTGGAGGCGAGAGTCGCTCCCGAGACGCCGACCGTGCCGGCGGAACCGGCCCGGCAGGTGCTCGGGCTGCCCGCCTTGGTGGCGCAGGCGGGGCTCCAGCTCAGCGCACCGGCGTCGATCTTGGCGCCGGGTCCGGTGAAGTCGGTGACCTTGCCGGTGAGGGACCAGCCGGCCGGACCACCGCGGAAGTCCTTGACCGTCACCTGGTTCAGATTGCCGGTCGAGGCGCCGCCCTTGCCGTAGTCCACCGCCGAGAGGCTGACGGAGTCCCCGGCCTGGGACATGGACAGCGTGCCCGCCTTCACCGTGGTGGTGACCTTCTGGCTGCCGGCCGGGACGGGCGTGTCGTCGATGACCACGTACGCCTTCGGCCCGGCGCCCTTGGCGTCGCTCCACGCGCTGCCCTCGTACGCCACGACACCGGTCGTCGTCTTGTCGTTGACGACGAGCGAGCCGCTGAAGGCGCCCGAGGAGTTGACGGTGGCGGTGGCGGTGTCCGCGGTCTGGGCGCTGCCTGCCCGCCCGGCCAGGGTGACCGTCGCGCCCGGGGTGAACTTGCTGCCGGTGACGGTGACGCTGTCGCCGGGCTTCCCGGAGGCCGCACCCAGCGATATGTCCCGCTCGTTGACCGGGTTCGCGTCCGTCGCGGTGACCGTCTCGGACACCGGGGCGGGCGGGGTGATCACCGTGCAGGGCGTGTCCAGTTCGAGGATGTAGCTGGTGTGGATGTTGTAGTCGCCGGGCGAGAGGGTGATCGCGCCGGGTGAGGTGACCTTGAAGGTGCCGGTCATGGAGAACGACGGGAAGGCGCCGTTGCCCGGCACCGGGTCGTTCTTCTTCGGTCCGGCGACCGTCACGGCGCCGGTCTGGGCGCCGCCGAGGGCGACCTTGCCGGTCGGCGTCATGATGTCGGCCGGCAGGGCGATGGCCGTGGGGTTGCTGGCGGCCGGCTTGACCACCGTGTAGGTCACGGTGACGGTGTCGCCCACCTTGGGGCTGGTGTTGTCCACGGCGATCCTGGCCGTCGTGGTGCCGTCGATCGGCGGGATGCCCGCGACCGCGGGCGGGATGCAGTGCGTGGCGAAGTCCACGTCGGTGGCGGCACCGGCCGGACAGGCCAGTGCACCGCCCGCGGTGACCGCGAGCGCGGTCGCCCCGAGAAAGGACGCCAGACGGCGTCTTCGAGTCATCGAACCCATGGATGTGCCCCCTCCGGAAGCTCCTGAAGTCCTGCGCCGACAGGGGGCATTGATGTGTGGATCGCGTGAGAAGTCAATGGAGTTGCCGCAGAAACCTGACGGGATGTCAGTTCCTGCGGCAACCAAGGGACCTGCTCCGAAGCGCCGGCGCCGGAGGTCAGTCGAAGACGAACGGGCCCGGTGCCTGCGGACCGGTCGCCGTGCAGGTCACGGTGATCCCGAAGACGACGATCTGGAGTGAACCGCCGTACGACTCCAGGCTGTCGCCGGACGCCACGGTTCCGTTGAGGGGTCCGACGGTGACGGGGTCACCGGCCGCGATGGCGGGGTTCTCGTTACCGGTGAAGGTGGTGGTGCCGCCGTTCGCGTTCACGAAGGTGAGGGTCGAGGAGATCGAGTCCTCGGAGAGCGCGAGCGGAGCGTTGATCGCCGAGGTGACGGTCACGGTGGCCGCGGTGCCGTCCTGGGTGGCGGTGAGAGTGGCCTGACCGCTGCCGTAGATGCCGCAGTCCGCGTCGATGGTCGCGGTGTCGGGGGCGACGGCCAGGGCGGCGGGTGCGAACGCGAGTCCGGCGGCCGCGAGCGTGCCGACCGCCAGTGCCGCACCAGTGCCTATGCGCTTGCCTTTCATGGAATCCGGTTCCCTTCCCGTGGTGGGGACTGCCATGTGGGGATGGACGGGGGGTGCGTCCCGACGGACGGCCGGGCTTCACGGGGCGTGGTGCGGGACGCCGCGCGAGCTGGGATCTGACGGTCCGTCGGAATCTCCGGTTCCATTGATGCGCGTGGGACGAGGGAGGGCAAGGCGGAATTCCGGCCAAGTGTTACCCGGAGTATCAGCCGGCGGTGACGGTACCGCGCACGGTGCCGTCGGCCCCCGCCACCAGCACCGGGGTCTGCGGCCCACCCAGGTCCCGGACGGCGGCCAGGTCCTCGTCGGAGGCCGCTTCGGCATCCGTCACCACCGCCGCCGCCTCCAGGGACTTCGCCCCGGACGCCACAGCCATGGCCACCGCGGTCTGCAGCGCGCTCAGCTTGAGGGACGCCAGGTCGACGGTCCCGGCCACATACGTCCGCCCGGTCTCGTCCCGCACGGCAGCTCCCTCGGGCACCCCGTTACGGGCCCGCGCCGAACGGGCCAGGGTGACGATCTTGCGGTCCTCGGGGTCAAGCGCACTGTTGTCGGTCATGACAGGAGCATACGAACCGGGGCGACGGCACCGGCCCCACGGGGGGCACGCCGCGCCCGAAGCCACCGCGCCCCGCGGCAAGCCACACACCCGAAGCCACCACCCACCGGGGACTACCCCGACCGGTCACGGAAACCGCCACCCGACCGGGCCCGCGACCGCACCCGCACCCGCACCCGCACCCGCACCCACTGCTCACCGGAAGAGACCCCGAAACCAAAGCCGCCGCCCGACCGGAGGCACCCCGACACCACAGCCACCCCCCGCCAGGGAAGACCGACCGCGACCGAAGACACCACCCCGGGGAAAAATGCCGGCCGCCGCCCGCCGGAGGGCAATCCACCCGCCCGCTCTCTCACCCCGCACGGGGTACATCGCCCCCGCGCCGCCCCTCCGGTGAGGCCAGCCACGGGTGGGCAGGACGACGGTCAGGTCGGAACTGGCACTCGCGGCGGCGGTACTGGTCGCGACGGGACCGCGAGGGCGCTCAGGGGCGGTCCAGACGCAGCCGCTCGGCGCGCGGTAGACCGGCCACCACCAGGTCGTACGAGTCCTCGACGAGCTCCCGGACCACACGGTCCGGGAGCTCGCCGTCGACCGTGACGGTGTTCCAGTGGCGCTTGTTCATGTGGTAGCCGGGGACGATCAGCCCGGGGTGGTCGGCGCGCAGCCGGATCGCGTCCTCGGGGTCGCACTTGAGGTTGACCGTCAGGGGCCGCGCGTCCAGGTTCGTCAGCGCGAAGAGCTTGCCCAGCACCTTGAAGACCGAGGTCTCGGGGTTGAACGGGAAGTCCTCCACCACCGCGTTGAAGGAGAGACAGAGGGCGCGCAGTTCCTGGGGGGTCACTGGGACTCCTTCTCCTCTTCGGCGGCTTCGACGGCGCCCACCGGCTCCACCAGGACCGTCACGATCTTGTTCCGGCGCCCGGCCGCGGCCTCCGCGGTCAGGCGGAGCTGCCGGCCGTCCGGAAGTTCGACGACGGCTGACGCCCCGGCGATGGGCACACGGCCCAGCGCCTTCGCCAGCAGCCCACCGACGGTCTCCACGTCCTCGTCGTCATACTCGTCGAGCCCGTACAGCTCACCGAGGTCGGTGATGTCGAGGCGGGCGGTGACCCGGTGGCGGTCGTCGCCGAGGTCCTCCACCGGCGGGAGTTCACGGTCGTACTCGTCGGTGATCTCACCGACGATCTCCTCGAGGATGTCCTCGATCGTGACGATGCCGGCCGTGCCGCCGTACTCGTCGATGACGACGGCGACGTGGTTGCGGTCCTGCTGCATCTCGCGCAGCAGGTCACCGGCGTTCTTGGTGTCGGGCACGAAGGCGGCGGGCCGCATGGCCGTGGACACCAGCTCGCTCTCCGCGTCCCGGCTGATGTGCGTCTTTCGGACCAGGTCCTTCAGATACACGATCCCGACGATGTCGTCCTCGCTCTCCCCGGACACCGGGATGCGCGAGAAACCCGAACGCAGCGCGAGGGTCAGCGCCTGACGGATCGTCTTGTAGCGCTCGATGACGACGAGATCGGTCCGCGGGACCATGACCTCCCGCACCAGCGTGTCACCCAGCTCGAAGACCGAGTGCACCATACGGCGCTCCTCGTCCTCGATCAGGGACTCCTTCTCGGCGAGGTCGACCAGCGCGCGCAGCTCCGCCTCGGAGGCGAAGGGGCCGCGCCTGAAGCCCTTGCCGGGGGTCAGCGCGTTGCCGATGAGAATCAGCAACGACGGGATGGGGCCCATGATCCGGGCCAGCGGGAGCAGGACGTACGCGGCCGCGGTGGCCGTGTTGAGGGGATGCTGACGTCCGATGGTCCGCGGGGACACTCCCACCGCGACGTACGACACCAGCACCATGACGCCGATCGCGACCAGCAGGGCCCTGGTGGTGCCCGGGAACTGCTGGAGGCAGGCGTAGGTGACCAGGGCGGCCGCCGCCATCTCGCAGGCGACGCGCACCAGCAGCGCCACGTTGAGATAGCGGGTCGGGTCGGCGGCGATCTGCGCCAGCTTGGCGCTGCCCCGCCGCCCGTTCCGTACGGCCTCCTCGGCGCGGAAGCTGGAGACGCGCGCGAGGCCCGCCTCCGCGCAGGCGGCGAGCCAGGCGACGACGACCAGGGCGATCGCGCCGGAGACGAGGGGCAGACTCATGAGACGGTCGGCGCGGGAGACGGACCGGTCAGCCCCTTCTCCTGCCTCCACCCGTCCACGATGGCCGCCTGGAGGCCGAACATCTCCGCCTTCTCGTCCGGCTCCTCGTGGTCGTAGCCGAGCAGGTGCAGCACCCCGTGGACGGTGAGGAGCTGGAGCTCCTCGTCCATGGAGTGCTGCGTCTCGGCCTCCTCGCCCTGCTTCTTGGCGACCTCGGGGCAGAGCACGATGTCCCCGAGGAGGCCCTGCGGGGGCTCGTCGTCGTCCTTGCTGGGCGGCCTGAGCTCGTCCATCGGGAACGACATGACGTCGGTGGGCCCCGGCAGGTCCATCCACTGGATGTGCAGCTGCTCCATGGCGTCCTCGTCCACGACGATCACCGAGAGCTCGGAGAGCGGGTGGATGCGCATCCGCGCGAGGGCGTAGCGGGCGATGTCGAGGATCGCCTGCTCGTCGACCTCGGTTCCGGACTCGTTGTTGACGTCGATCGACATGGTGCTGGCTTGTCTACTTCCGCTTGTTCCGGCTGCCCTTGTGGGTGCCGTTCTCCGTACCGTTCTCGGTGTCGTACTTCTCGTACGCGTCGACGATACGGCCGACCAGCTTGTGCCGTACGACGTCCTGGGACGACAGGCGGGAGAAGTGCACGTCCTCCACACCCTCCAGGATGTCCTGCACCTGCCGCAGCCCGGACTTGGTCCCGTTGGGCAGGTCGACCTGCGTCACGTCACCCGTGATGACGATCTTCGAGTCGAACCCGAGCCGGGTCAGGAACATCTTCATCTGCTCGGGGCTCGTGTTCTGGGCCTCGTCCAGGATGATGAAGGCGTCATTGAGGGTGCGACCCCTCATATACGCCAGCGGCGCCACCTCGATCGTCCCCGCGGCCATCAGCTTCGGGATCGAGTCCGGGTCCAGCATGTCGTGCAGGGCGTCGTACAGCGGGCGCAGGTAGGGGTCGATCTTCTCGTAGAGGGTGCCGGGCAGGAAGCCCAGCCGCTCTCCCGCCTCCACCGCGGGGCGGGTCAGGATGATGCGGTTGACCTGCTTGGACTGCAGGGCCTGCACCGCCTTGGCCATGGCGAGGTAGGTCTTGCCGGTACCGGCGGGGCCAATGCCGAAGACGATCGTGTGCTTGTCGATCGCGTCGACGTACCGCTTCTGGTTGAGGGTCTTGGGGCGGATGGTGCGGCCGCGCGAGGACAGGATGTTCTGTGTGAGCACCTCGGCCGGGGTCTCCTGGCCGTCGCTCGTCCCGTTCTCACTCGCTCGCAGCATGGCGATCGAGCGTTCCACTGCGTCCTCCGTCATCGGCTGTCCGGTGCGGAGCACCAGCATCATCTCGTCGAACAGGCGCTGCACGAGGGCGACGTCGGCCGCCGCGCCGGTAGCGCTGATCTCATTGCCCCGGACATGGATGTCGGCCGCCGGGAAGGCCTTCTCGATCACGCGCAGGAGCGAGTCGCCGGACCCCAGGACCGAGACCATGGGGTGGTGGGCGGGGACGGTGAACTGTGCTCTCGCCTGTCCCTGCGCGGGGCTGTGACCTGTGGGTGTCTGAGTCATGGGCCGGCGCTTAAGGCCTGCGGTTCCTCCTCGTCACGGCCGCGCAACGTGAGGCGGCCTCGCGGTTCCAAGGGTACGACGGTGCACTGACAACGCCGTAGGGCTTTTCGGCGATGAGGGCGCCCTCGGTGCCGCGATGAGCCCTGCATGCTCCCCCCTCACCCCGGGGAAGAATGCGCTCGCTGCCACGTGCGTTCGAAGACCTGGGTCGCGGTGGTGGCCATGGAGCTCGTATGGAGAAAGCAGGAAGACCGTGCTGTTGCGTCTGCCCACGTCCCTGCCCGAGGCACAGGAGTGTCTGACCGACGGGGCCGTGCCCGTCGGCGGTGCCACGCTCGTGTGGGCCGCGTGGCAACGCGACGGTTTCCCCGAGCAGGCCGTGTCGCTGCGCGAGGTGCCGGAGGCGAACGTCCTGGGGGCCGGGGAGATCGGGGCGGCGGTCCTGCTGCACCGGATCGACGAACAGGTGCCGGAGGTGCTGCACCGGGCCGCGGCCGGCATCGGCACCGGGGCCGTGCGCCGGACCGCCACGGTCGGCGGGAACATCGTCGGCAGCACTTTGCGCTGTCTGCTGCCCGCGGCCCTCGTCCTGGACGCCCGCGCGCAGGTGCTGGCGACGGAGGGGCCGTTCGAGGCCGACCTGGCCGAGCTGCTCGCCAAGAAGCCGTTGCTGCTGAGCCTGCGCTGGGAAGACCCCCTGGTCAGCGGCTACCGCAAGGTGGCCGAGGCTCCTGGCGGCCCGCCGCCCCTGGTCGTCGCCACGGCCGTGGCCGCGGGCGCCCGCCGTGTGCTGCGCGTCGCGGTCCGCGACGGCTACGACTTCCTGAGCGAGACAGTGCCCTGCGACGCGGGTGCGGACAGCGCGCTCGACGCCTTGAGCGGCACGGCGATCGGGGCGCTGCCCGCCGAGGCCCGTGAGGTGGTCCGGGAACAGGTGCTGTCCACGCTTGAGCGGGCCCCGGACCTCTGAGGTCAGGTCGACCGGCGTCAGGCCGACCGGCCGAACCCGATCGTCGGCACCGCTCGCCGCAGTGGCCAGCCCGGGGCCGTCTCCTCCGGGATCATGTCCGCCAGGAACGCGTACCGGCGCAGCGCGGCCGGGTCCTGGGAGTCGACGGACTGGACCTTGCGCCACCAGGCGCCGATCTCGGACCAGCCCGGCGCGGACAGGGAGCCGCCGAACTCCTGGACGGAGAGGGCGGCGGTCAGGCCGGCGAAGGCCAGCCGGTCCGCCAACGGCCAGCCGGCGAGGGTGCCGGTGACGAAGCCGGCCACGAAGACGTCCCCGGCGCCGGTCGGGTCGAGTGCCTCGACCTCGATCGCCGGGACCTCGGCGGCCTCTCCGGTACGCCGGTCCACCGCGTACGCGCCCTCCGCGCCGAGGGTGACCACGGCGAGCGGCACATGCTCGGTGAGCGCGTGCGCGGCCTCACGGGGGCAGGAGGCGCCGGTGTAGCGCATCGCCTCCTCCGCGTTCGGCAGGAAGGCCTCGCAGTGTTCGAGGTCGGCGAGGCCGGCCAGGTCCCAGGCACCGGTCTCGTCCCAGCCGACGTCGGCGAAGATGCGGGTGCCCTTGCCCGCCGCCTGGGCGATCCAGGGGGCGCGCTTGCCCGGCTCCAGCGAGGCCACGGCCGCACGCGCGCGTGGCGGGCAGTTCGGCGCGGGCTCCTCGGGGGGCGGCTCGTGGCCGTGGGAGACCATGGTGCGCTCGCCCTCGTACGCCATGGACACGGTGACCGGGGAGTGCCAGCCGGGGACCCTGCGCGACGGGGAGAGGTCGATGCCCTCGCCCTGCTCCAGGGTGTCCCAGCAGTACTCGCCGTAGTGGTCGTCGCCGAAGGCGGCGGCCAGCGAGGTGCGCAGCCCGAGCCGGGCCAGGGCCGTCGCCATGTTCGCCACGCCACCGGGGCTCGACCCCATCCCGCGTGCCCAGGACTCGGTCCCGCGCACCGGGGCGGAGCCGAGCCCGGTGAAGATGATGTCGAGGAAGACGGTGCCGGTGAGATAGACGTCCCAGGGCGGATCGTCGGGTACTCGCAGAGCTGCGAGAGGGTCGACCCGGGCCTGGCCCTGCCCGGTCCCTCCGAAGTGCGACGATCCCTTTCCGGTGGACGCGTTGGACGCGATCACGGTGCGCTCCCTGGACGTGGTGCGGATCAGGCCAGTCTGCACCACACCACCGACATCAGGTCGGCGCTCACCCGCGACCCGCCCGGCACGTCGAATCCAGCCCTCCGGCGTTTGAGGAGCGAGGGTCCAGGGGGCGGAGCCTCCTGGAGGCGGGGTCGAAGGGGCGGCAGCCCCCGGAGGCGGGGTCGAAGGGGCGGCAGCCCCTGGAGGACGGGACGGGTAGGGGCGGCGGGGGCGAGAATGATCCCCGCCTACCAGCGAGGCACGACCGGCGTCACCCACCCCGGCTCGGCCACTCGCATGGCCGCGGCGTCATCCCGCTCCCGCAGCCCCCCGTCGTCATCCACCCACCGCCGATGCAGGAACTCCACCTTCTCCCGGTCGAGTTCGACCCCGAGTCCGGGCGCATCGGACACCATGACCCTGCCGTGCGAGAAGACCAGCCGCTCGGTCAGCACATCCTCCGACTGCCACGGATAGTGCGAGTCACAGGCATGGTGGAGATTCGGCACGGTGGACGCCACGTGTGTCATCGCGGCCAGCGAGATCCCCAGATGGGTGTTGGAGTGCATGGACACTCCCACTCCGAACGTCCGGCAGATCGCGGCGAGTTGCTGGGTGTTCCGCAGCCCGCCCCAGTAGTGGTGATCGGAGAGCACCACCTGAACGGCGTCCCGGGCGAACGCCTCCTTGATCTCCGCGAAGGTCGTCACGCACATGTTGGTGGCCAGCGGAACACCGGTCCCGGCGGACACCTCGGCCATGGCGGCGGTCCCCAGCGCGGGATCCTCCAGATACTCCAGGACGTCCCCGAGTTCCCGGGCCACCTCCAGCGAAGTCGCCACGCTCCAGGCCCCGTTGGGGTCGAGCCGCAAGGGGTGCCCGGGGAACGCCTCGGCGAGGGCCCTGATCGCCGCGATCTCCTCGTCCGGCGGGAAGACCCCGCCTTTGAGCTTGAAGGAGGTGAAGCCGTACCGCTCCGTGAACAGCCGGGCCTGCTCCACCACTCCCGCGGGATCGAGGGCCGCCCCCCAGTCGTCCTTCTCGGAGGCGATGCCCTCGGGATGAGCGGCCCACTTGTAGAACAGGTAGGCGCTGTACTCGACCGCGTCCCGCACCTTGCCCCCGAGCAGGGCGTGCACCGGCAGCCCGAGCGCCTTGCCCAGCGCGTCCAGACACGCCACCTCGAACCCGGAGACGACGGACAGCCGCAGCTTGTCGGCGGTCTGGACTCCGCGCAGTCCACCGACGTCGACCTGGCCGGAGACCCGGGAGGAGTCGACGGCCACCTGGTCCGCCACCGTGAACAGTCCGTTCAGGTCGCCGACCTGACGTCCGATCAGTTTCGACGCGAACGGCCGGGCCAGTTCCAGGTACTTCGTGTCGCCGTACGTCTCCCCGACCCCCACGACCCCGTCGGCGGTCTCGACCTCGACGATCAGCCGGGGCGTGTACGGCTGGTGCACGCCCTGGGTGTTCAGCAGTGGCGGATCGGCGACCAGGATCGGCGTCAACCGGACGTCGGTGATCGTGAGGTTCACAGTGCGGCTCCTACGAGGTCGAGACCGGTGGTCAAAAGCAGGCGCAGGTCCGCCAGATCGGCGTCCGAGGGATCGGTGAGCGGGGCGCGCACCGGCCCGACCGGGCACCCCCGCAGCCGTGCGGCCGCCTTCACCAGGGAGACGGCATACCCGGGCACCCGGTCCCGGAGTTCGACGAGCGGAACATAGAAGTCGCGCAGCAGCTTCTCGGCCGTGCCTGCGCCCGCGTCGCCGTCGCGCAGGGCGGTGAAGAAGGCGTTCGCGATCTCGGGGGCGAAGGCGTGGACGGCCGAGGAGTAGGCGGGGACGCCGACGGTGGCGTAGGCGCGGGCCTGGATCTCGGCGGTGGAGGCGCCGTTGAAGAACAGGAAGCCCTCGGGGGCGGCGAGGGTGAGGCGCTGGAGCCGGTCGAGGTCGCTGTGCCCGTCCTTGAGCCCGATGACGCCGGGGATCTCGGTGACCTGCCGGAACGCGCTCACGCCGAAGGCGACCTGGCCGCGCTGGTAGGCGATGAGGGGCAGCCGTGTCCGGGCCGCGATCTGCTCCAGTTGGGCGACCAGGCCGTCCTGCGGGGCGGCGACCAGGTAGTGCGGCAGGACGAGCAGGGCGTCCGCGCCCGCCTCCTCGGCGATCCGGGCGAAACGGACGGCCTGCGCCCAGCCGTAGCCGATCCCCGCGACGACGGGCACGCGTCCGGCGGCCTCCTCGACCGCGATGGTGACGACCTGCCGGTACTCGTCCTCGTCCAGCGAGAAGAACTCACCGGTGCCGCAGGCCGGGAAGACCGCGCCCGGTTCCCGGCCCAGCTGCGCGGCGATGTGCGCGCGGAAGCCGTCCGGGTCGAGGGTGCCGTCGTCGTGGAAGCTCGTGAGCGGGAACGACAGCACGCCGCGTGCCATGCCGTCCCGCAGTCGTCGGGCCGTGTCCGGGTTCGGGGTCACCCTCGCCATCTCCCTATGTAGACACAATCTACGTATGAAGATGGAGATTAGGTAGGCGAATCCCGCCCGTCAATGGGTCGGCCCCGTCCTTGCCGGGCCGTTTACGATCGGCGCATGTCAGAGACAGGGGCCGAGCGCCCGGAGACCGGCGGTGTCCGCGAGGTGAAGTCGGCGGCCCGCACGGTCGAGCTCCTCGAACTGCTGGCCGCGCGCGGCGACCGCCCGGCACGGCTCCAGGAGCTCGCGGACGAGCTCGGCGTGCCGCGCAGTTCGATGTACGCCCTGCTCCAGACCCTGATCTCGCGCGGCTGGGTCCGCACCGACATCACCGGCTCGCTCTACGGCATCGGCATCCACGCCCTGCTGACCGGCACCAGCTATCTGGACTCCGACCCGCGCGTCCGGGTCGTACGGCCGTATCTCGACGAGGCGTCCGAGGCACTGGGCGAGACGATCCATCTGGGCCGGCTCGACGGCCGGGACGTGGCCTACCTGGCGACGCGCGAGTCGCACGAATACCTGCGGACCATCAGCCGGGTCGGCCGCCGGCTGCCCGCGCACGTCGGCGCGCTGGGCAAGGCGCTGCTGGCCGAGTGGCCCGACGAACGGCTCCCCGAGGGGCCGTACGAGGCGCGCACTCCCAACTCCCACACCACTCGCGCCGCCTTGCTGACCGACCTCGCCGAGGTGCGCGCCCGCGGCTACTCGATCGACCGGGAGGAGGGCGTCCTCGGCATCGTCGGCTTCGGCTTCGCCCTGCGCTACGACTCCCCCGCCCAGGACGCCATCAGCTGCTCGGTGCCGGTCGCCCGTCTGACGCCGGAGCACGAGCAGCAGATCATCGCGGTGATGCGGGAGATCAGGAGCAAGATCGAGGCGACGGCACCGGGTGCTGGGGGCGCCCCGCACTGGCGTTAGCCACACCGAAAAGGCCCTCGTCTACCCGACGCCTCCCACCCCAAACGGAACGTGATCCAGATCACGCCACCCGGGCTGTCTCCGCAACCGTGTGCTTGATACAAATTCTTCGCGCGTTCCTGTCCGTCGACGGCCTGCGCCCAACCCCCCTTTTTGAGCCGCTTCTTTTCGCATGCCCTGGGAACGCCCGTGTTCGCCCGTCGCTCCACCCTGCCCTGGCCCCTCATCGCCCTTTTCACGGCCGGGTACCTCGCCCCCTACCTCCTGCCCACGACCGTCGGCAGGCTCGACTCGGGGCTGCCGCTCACCGCCACCGAGGCGGGCGCCGTCGGCAGCGCGCTGCTGCTGAGTTCGGCGGCGGCAGGCTTCCTGCTCGCCTCCCGCGTCGACCGCGTCGGCCCCCGCACCCTCGCCCGTATCGGCCTGACCCTCGCCGTCCTCGGCTACGGCGGCGCCGCCCTCGCCCACGCCGTCCCGGCCGTCATCGTGGGGGCGCTGATCGGCGGCTTCGGATCCGGTACGTCGACGGCGGTGGCCGCCACCGGCATCGCCGCCCAGCCGGACCCGCACCGCGCCACCACGGTCGGCCTGCTCGGCGTCTCCGCACTCGCCGGCGCCGTCTACCTGGCCGTCCCCCACCTGGGCCCAGGCCACGGCCAGCCCCTCGCCGCGATCGCCGTCACCGCGCTGGCGGTCTGGCCCCTGACGGGCCGTCTCCCCCTCGCCACGGCCCCCGCCCGAAGCCGTGAGACAGGCGCCCCGCTCCCCCACCTGCGAGCCGGCCTCCTCCTCGCCGCCACCCTCCCCTGCTGGTCCCTCGCCCAGAACGCCCTCTGGGGCGTCAGCGGCCGCATCGGCCTCATCCAGGCCGGTCTCTCCGAGGCGACGGTCGGCGCGGTCTTCGCGATCGCGCTGGGCGCGGGTCTGCTGGGCGTCGTCGGCGCGGGCGCCCTCGGCCCGCGCCTGGGCCGCGCGCTCCCCATCGGCGGCGGCACCGTCCTCATCGCCGTCTGCATCACCCTCAGCGCCTCGGCGACCGACCTGACGTCCTTCGCGTCCGGCGAGATCGCCTGGAACACCCTCTACCCGATCGTCCTGTCGTACGTCATCGGCCTCGCCGCCTCCCTGGACCCGCGCGGCCGCTGGGCGGTCCTGGTCGGCTCGGCATCGTCCCTGGGCACGGCAGCGGGCCCCCTGACGGGCAGTCTGCTGGCCACCGAGACCGGCTTCCCGGTGATGGGCATGGTCCTGGCAGCGGGCCTGCTGCTGATCGCGGTGCCGATGACGGCGGTGGCGATGGGGGCGGGCAGGCGTCAACTCCCGGTGGTGGAGATCCAGGTGGAGACCCAGGTGTACGACAAAGCAACGGCAGCGTAAGGCTTTTAGGGGCGCGGGGCTGCATCGATCAGCGGCTCCGCCGCGCGGGCGCGACCAGCCCCCACCGGCCCGCACCCGACAACGCACCTCAGAACTCGTAGGCATCGACTTCGGCCAGATACCGAGCCCGCAGCTCCTCATCGTGCTCCAGGAAGGACGCGAGGAAGGAGTTGCGGGCAAGCTCCCGGAGCCGCTCCTCACTCAGCCCCAGAGCCTTCTGAACGGCCTCGAAGTTGTCCCCCGCATACCCCCCGAAGTACGCAGGGTCGTCGGAGTTCACCGTGCACATCAACCCGGCGTCCAACATCGCGGGCAACGGATGATCGCCCAGCACATCGACCGTACGAAGCCGCACATTGGACAGGGGACACAGAGTCAGCGGAACCCGGTCCCGCACCAGCCGCGCCACCAGCTCCGGCGACTCCACGCACCGCAGCCCATGGTCGATCCGCTCCACTCCGAGCACGTCCAGCGCCTCGACGATGTACTCCGGCGGCCCCTCCTCCCCGGCGTGCGCCACCCGCCGCAGCCCCAGCGCCGCCGCGGCCTCGTACACCTCGCGGAACTTCACCGGCGGATGCCCCACCTCGGCGGAGTCGAGCCCGACCCCGACGATCCGGTCGAGATACGGCTTGGCGGCATCGAGGGTCTCCAGAGCCGACTCCGCGGACTCGTCCCGCAGGAAGCACATGATCAGCTGAGTGGAGACGCCGTGGTTCTCCGAACTGCTGCCCAGCGCCCGCCACAGCCCCTCGACGACCGTCCCCATCTCCACGCCCCGCGCGAGGTGCGCCTGCGGGTCGAAGAAGATCTCCGCGTGCCGCACCCCCTGGGCTGCGGCCCGGGCGAGATAGGCGTTCACCAGGTCCTCGAAGTCCCGCTCGGTGCGCAGGACGGCCATGAGCTCGTAGTACAGGTTCAGAAAGGACTGGAGATCCTCGAAGTCGTACGCCGTGCGGAGCTCGTCCGTGGAGGCGTACGGCAGCTCGACGCCGTTGCGCGCGGCCAGCTCGAACGCCAGCTCCGGCTCCAGGGTGCCTTCGATGTGCAGGTGCAGTTCAGCTTTGGGGAGGGACATCAAAGCATCGTACGGCCGCTTTATCGCCGTTTCGGAACGGGGACCCGCAGAAGGTCGTGGGCCGCGGTCAGCTCACCCTCGTACCCGGCGGCCCGCGCCTGCCGTTCGAACTCCTCCGGTTCGGAGTAGCGCTGGCTGAAGTGCGTGAGCACGAGATGCCGTACGCCGGCGTCGCGGGCGACGGTAGCGGCCTGACCGGCGGTCAGATGGCCGTGCTCCACGGCGAGTTGCTCGTCCTCGTCGAGGAAGGTCGACTCGATGACGAGCAGGTCGCAGCCGTCCGCGAGGGCGTGGACGCCGTCGCAGAGGCGGGTGTCCATGACGAACGCGAACCGCTGGCCCCGGCGGACCTCGCTGACGTCGTCGAGGGTGACGCCGTTCAGTGAGCCCTCTCTCTGGATCCGTCCGACGTCGGGCCCCTTGATGCCGTGCGCGGCGAGGCGGTCGGGGAGCATACGGCGGCCGTCGGGTTCCATGAGGCGGTAGCCGAAGGACTCGACGGGGTGGGAGAGCCGGCGGGCTTCCAGCGTGTAGCCGCCGGTCCGGGCGAGCTCACCGTCGGCCGCGACGGGCGCCTCGGTGAGCCGGACCGTCTCCCGGTACGCCGTCGCGTACCGCAGGCGGTCGAAGAAGCGCTGCCCCGACTTCGGGTAGTGGGCGGTGATCTCGTGCGGGACCCGGTCGAGGTTGATGCGCTGGATCACGCCCGCGAGGCCGAGGGAGTGGTCGCCGTGGAAGTGGGTGACACAGATCCGGTTGAGGTCGTGGGCGGCGACGCCGGCGCGCAGCATCTGGCGCTGGGTGCCCTCGCCGGGGTCGAAGAGGAGTCCCTCGCCGTCCCAGCGCAGCAGGTAGCCGTTGTGGTTGCGGTGCCTGGTCGGGACCTGGCTGGCGGTGCCGAGGACGACCAGCTCACGTACGGACACGGGAGGTCATCCGGGGGGCCAGTGGAGGCCGCGGCCGCCGATGAGGTGGGCGTGGGCGTGCCAGACGGTCTGGCCGGCGCCGCTGCCGGTGTTGAAGACGGTGCGGTAGCTCTCCAGCTTCTCCTGCTCCGCGACGGCCTGCGTCTCCCGGAGGACGTCCGCGGCGAGTTCCGGGGCGGCGGTGGCGAGGGAGCCGGCGTTCTCGTAGTGCGCCTTGGGGATCACGAGGACGTGGGTGGGGGCCTGGGGGTTGATGTCCCGGAACGCTACGGTCGTCTCGGTCTCCCGCACGATCGTCGCCGGGATCTGGCCCGCCACGATCTTGCAGAACAGGCAGTCGTCCTGGGGTTCCCCTGGCATGGTGGTCCTTTCGCCTCGGATCTCGGGGCAATCTTAGTCAGGCAGACCCGGCGGAGTCTTTGCAGGACTGGTCTCCAGGGCCTCCAGAGCGATCCGCACCGCCTCGTCCAACTGGGCGTCCCGCCCCGCCGCGTAGTCCTGGGGCCTCTGCAGCACCTCCACGTCGGGATCCACCCCGTGGTTCTCCACGCCCCACTCGTAACCCTCCAGCCAGAACGCGTACTTCGGCTGGGTGATCAGCGTGCCGTCGACCAGGCGATACCGGCTGTCGATCCCGATGACCCCGCCCCACGTGCGCGTGCCGACCACCGGGCCGATGCCCAGCGCCTTGATCGCCGCGTTGACGATGTCGCCGTCCGAGCCCGAGAACTCGTTGGCCACGGCGACGACGGGGCCGCGCGGCGCGTCCCTCGGATAGCTGTACGCGCGCATGCCGCGCGGCAGCGCCCAGCCGACGATCCTGCGGGCCAGCTTCTCGACGACCAGCTGGGAGGTGTGGCCGCCGCGATTCTCCCGGACGTCGACCACGAGTCCCTCGCGGGCCACCTCGACGCGCAGGTCACGGTGGATCTGGGCCCAGCCGGGAGCCTGCATGTCCGGGACGTGAAGATAGCCGAGGCGGCCGCCGGACTTCTCGTGGACGTAGGCGCGGCGGTCGGCGACCCAGGCGTGGTAGCGCAGCGGCTCCTCGTCGGAGACGGGTACGACGACGGCGTGGCGGAGGTCGCCGCCGCCGGACGGGGAGACGGTGAGCTCGATCGGCTTGCCCGCCGTGCCGACCAGGAGCGGGCCGGGGCCGGTGACCGGGTCCACCGGACGGCCGCCCACCGCGACGATCGCGTCCCCGGCGCGGACCGCCACACCGGGCGCGGCGAGCGGGGAGCGGGCGTCGGGGTCGGAGGTCTCGGTCGGCAGGATGCGGTCGATGCGCCACTGAGCCGATCCCTGGGGGCCGTCCTCGTGGCGGGAGATGTCGGCACCGAGGAGTCCCTGCCGGGGTCCGTGGCCGTGGCCGCCGCGGGGGGTGACGTAGGCGTGGGAGGTGCCGAGTTCGCCGTGCACCTCCCACAGGAGGTCGACGAGGTCGTCGTGGGTGGCCAGACGGTCCAGGACCGGGCGGTAGCGGTCGAGGACGCCCTGCCAGTCGACACCGCTCATGTCGGGCCGCCAGAAGTGGTCCCGCATGATGCGGCCGGTCTCCTCGTACATCTGCCGCCACTCGGCCGAGGGGTCGACGGTCTGCCGGATGCGGCCGAGGTCGACGGAGATGTTCGTGTCGCTGTCGTCGTCGCCCGAGGCACGGCGGTCGCTCGGTACGACCTTCAGGCGGCCGTCGGTCCACAGCAGGACCCGCTTGCCGTCGCCGCTGACGGCGAAGTGGTCGGCGTCGGCGGCGAGGTGTTCGAGGCGCTGCTGGGCGAGGTCGTAGCGCTGGAGGTCGGTCTTGGGGTCGGGGTCGTCCGGGGTGGCCCGGGAGGAGCCGAGGACACCCTGGACGGGGTGGCGCAGCCACAGCACGCCGTCCTTGGCCGCGCGCAGGTTGGAGTAGCGGCCGGCCTCCACCGGGAAGGGCACGATCCGGTCGGCGAGGCCTTCGAGGTCGATCCGGGTGGTCGGGGTGCCCTCGCTGTCGGGGGTCTCGTCCTTGTCGGGGGCCTCGAAGGGGCGGCCGTGGCGCTGCGGGCCGAACGGCGACGGGGTGGTCGCGGCCAGGGTGATCAGGTGCGGACGGTCGCCGACCACGAAGGCGAGGTCGAAGACGTGCTCGTCGTAGACCGGGTCGAAGGAGCGGTTGGAGAGGAAGGCCAGGTGCTTGCCGTCGAGGGTGAAGGCGGGGGCGTAGTCCTGGAAGCGCAGCGGGGTCGCCTCGGTGACCGACAGGTCGGTGGTGTTGGCGAGGCGGAGCTGGCACAGCGGCTCGGGGCCGGGGTGCGACCAGGCGAGCCAGGCCGAGTCGGGCGAGAAGGTCAGTCCCCGTACGTCGCCGTCCTCGCTGCGGTCGACCTCGCGGACCTCGCCGGTCTCCCGCTCGACGAGCAGCACGCGACCGTCGTGCGCGGCGACCGCGGCCCTGCTGCCGTCGGGGGCCATGGCGAGGCCGAGGACGCGGCCGAGCTGTCCGGCGGCGAGGCGGCGCGGTGTGGCGCCGGGGGCGAGTCCGGTGGCGGGCGCGAACTCCAGGGCGTCGTCGCCCTCCGCGTCCGTCACCCACACCACCCACTCCTCGCCCTCCGTGCGGAAGGTGCGCGGCAGCCGGGCCCGGACCCCGGGTTCGTCGGCGAGGGCGCGGGCCGGTCCCGAGCGGTGGGTGACCCAGTGGACGGCGCCGCGCACGGCGACCGCGCTGCCGCGCGCGGTGTGGTCGGGGGCGGCCGAGCCGAACCAGCGGGAGGCGTCCACCGGGAACGGCTGCCGGTCGGCACGCCGGCCGCCGAGCCGGACCTCCAGGCGGCGCGGTTCGGCGCCGTCGAGGTCGTCGAGGATCCACAGCTCTCCGGCTGAGGTGTAGACGACGCGGGTGCCGTCGCCGGAGGCGTGGCGGGCGTAGTAGCCGTCGAGAGGGGTGTGCCGGCGCAGGTCGGAGCCGTCGGCGAGGGACGAGTAGACGGCCCCGGTCCCCTCGTGGTCCGAGAGGAAGGCGATCCGGTCACCGGCCCACACGGGGTACTCGAGGTTTCCGTCCAGCTCCTCATGCAGCCGTACGAACTCGCCGTCGCCCGCGCGGTCGATCCACAGCTTGCCCGCCGTGCCGCCCCGGTACCGCTTCCACCAGGCGGCCTCCCGGCCCATGGGGGCGGAGAGGAGCACGGTCGCCGGGCCGTGGGTGACATGGCCGACGGGGCCGTACGGCAGGGTGGTGCCGGGGCCGCCGTCGAGCGGGACGGCGTGCGCCCAGCTGCGGCGCAGGCTCGCCTGGCCGTGGGTGGTGATCGCGAGGACCTCGCCGTCCGGGGTCCAGCCGCGCACCTGGGTGCGTACGCTGCCCCAGTGGGTCAGCCTTCTGCCCGGTCCGCCGTCGACCGGGGCGACATGCACCTCGGGGGCGCCGTCGCGGGCGGAGGTCCAGGCGACGGTGGTGCCGTCGGGCGAGATCCGGGGGTGGCTGACCGGGACGTTGTCCGCGCTGACCCGCCAGGCGCGCCCGCCGTCGAGCGGCGCGAGCCACACGTCGTCCTCGGCGGTGAAGGCCACCAACTCGCCCCGCAGATGCGGAAACCGGAGATATGCAGACGTCGCAGGCTGTGTCACCCGATCACCCTATGCACGCCCGGTCCCCGTGCACAGAGGTTTCGATCACTTGCCGTCGGGCCAGCACTGCGGGTCCTTCTGGCACCAGATGGTCCTGGTAACCGTCACGGTGACGGTGGGGCCCGGCTGCCCGGGGTTGTCGACCCGCGGGGTGGGTGTGGCGGTGCAGTCGCCGAGTCCCTCGACGTGGAACCACTGCTTGCCGCCGACGGTGGCGGTGAGGTCCCCGCGCACACACGCCCCGCTGACGGTCCGGGTCACCTTGCCCTTGGCGGTGATGTCCCTGCCGTCGCGCGTCCTGCCCTCGCAGTTGACGGTGGCGACGGTGTTCACACTGGCGCTCGGTGTCCGGTCGCCGTTGTCGTACGTGGCCGTGCAGGTCAGCCAACTCACGTCGGCCTTCTGCCGGTTCAGTTCCTTGGTGACCAACTGGTCGGTGGTGTAGGCGACGGTCGCGGAGCTGACCACGCCCGTCGGATCACAGGCGGCGACCCCGCCCACGGCCAGCACGGCACCCCCGACCACACCCGCCACTCGCACCCCGCGCGGCCGACGCCAGTTCCGTCTCAACGCCACCATGAAGGGCAGCCTGCCACTGTCCCGCCCCGGAGGGTAGGGCGCATACGGCCACCCGTGCGCCGGTCGCGTGCCCGTCTCAGCCCCGCAGCAGCAGCCACTCCTGAAGCTCCACCAGGTTCCCCTCCGGGTCCTTGAGGTGGGCGACGCGCATGCGGTCCGTCATGGGGGCCGGGCCGTGCAGCAGGGTGGCACCGCGGGCGGCGATCTGCTCGCAGTAGGTGTCCAGGTCGTCGACGCGCAGCACGACCAGGGAGCGGTGACCGGTGGCCGTGTCACCCAGTTCGCCGAGGACCCCCGCCATCATCGACCGGTCCTGCAGGGCGACGCCCGCCGAGCCGGTGGCGAAACTGAACTTCTCGTACGGCCCGTCCGTCGCCCCCGACTGGGGCTTGAGGCCGAGGACCTCGCCGTAGAAGCGGTAGCAGGCGGCGAAGTCGGTGACGAGCAGGCGTACTTGGGCGAGTTCCACGGACGTCCTCACGGGGTCAGGACCAGCGGCCGGTGCGGCCGAGGAGCAGGGCCGTCGCCGCGGTTCCGGCGGTCGACGTACGCAGCACGGTAGGCCCGAGTACGTAGGCCCGCGCGCCGGCCTCCTCGAAGAGCGCCAACTCGTCCTTGGCGACGCCTCCTTCGGGGCCGACGACCAGCACGATCTCGCCCTCGTCGGGGAGTTCGGCGGTGGCCAGCGGCTCGCTGCCGCGCTCGAAATCGGAGTGGAGCACGGCGGCGAAGTCGGCTTTGGCGAGAAGTGCCGCAACCTGCTTGGTGCTTGCCGCGTCCGCGACCTCCGGGAAGCGGACCCGGCGGGACTGCTTGCCGGCCTCGCGTGCGGTGGCCCGCCACTTGCCGAGCGCCTTCAGACCCCGCTCGCCCTTCCACTGGGTGATGCAACGGGCCGCCTGCCAGGGCACGACGGCATCGACGCCGACCTCGGTCATGGTCTCGACGGCGAGTTCACCGCGGTCGCCCTTGGGGAGGGCCTGGACGACGGTGATGCGGGGCTGCGCGAGGGGTTCCTCGCTCACGGAGTCGAGCTGGACGATCAGCCGGTCCTTGCCCTCGGCGGCGAGCACCACGCAGTCGGCCCAGCGTCCGGCGCCGTCCGTGAGGATGACATCCTCGCCCGCCTGGAGCCGCTTCACGGAGACGGCGTGGCGGCCTTCGGGGCCGTCGAGGACGTACCGTCCGTCGCCGCCCGCGTCGAAGTGCTCGACCACGAACACCGGTGCGGTCATCGCAGGTCCCCCTTGCCTGACAACGCTGTCCTGGCGGCGTCGAGTTCGGCCGCGAGTATCTCCACGAGCTGCCCGGCGGGCAGTTCACGGGCCATGCGGTGGCCCTGGCCCGCCCACAGCGCCATGCCCTGGGCGTCCTTGGCCTTGGCGGCGGCCTTGCGGAGCGGGGCGGTGAGGTGGTGGACCTCGGGGTAGGCGGCAGGGGCATACGGCCCGTGCTCGCGCAGGAAGCGGTTGACCAGGCCGCGGGCCGGTCTGCCGGAGAAGGCGCGGGTCAACTCGGTACGGACGTAGAGGGGGTTGGTCAGCGCCTGCTTGTGCACGTCGTGGGCGCCGGACTCGGGCGCGGCGAGGAACGCCGTGCCGAGCTGGGCCGCGCTCGCGCCGGCGGCGAGGACGGCGGCGATCTGGCTGCCGCGCATGATGCCACCGGCCGCGACGATCGGGATGGTGACCGTTTCGCGGATCTGGGCGACCAGGGACAGGAGTCCGAGCCCGGTGCCGTCCTGCTCGGGGAGGTCGCGGTGGGTGCCCTGGTGGCCGCCGGCCTCGATGCCCTGCGCGATGACCGCGTCGGCGCCCGCGTACTGCACGGCGAGGGCCTCTTCGGGAGTGGTCGCGGTGACCAGGGTGAAGATCCCCGCGCGGCGCAGCGACTCCAGGGCGTCGCTGCTCGGGATGCCGAAGTGGAAGGAGGCCACCGGCACGGGGTTGTCGAGCAGAACGGCGAGCTTGGCGTCGTAGCCGTCGTCACGTCCGCTGTCGCGGTCGCCGAGCTCGGTGTCGTACCAGGTGGCCTCGCCGGCGAGCTGGTGGGCGTAGACCTCGACGGCGGCTGGGTCGGCGTACTCCGGCTGCGGCATGAAGAGGTTGACGCCGAAAGGGCGCCCGGTCAGCCCGCGCAGCTGCTTGATCTCCTGGTACATCCCGTCGGCCGTCTTGTACCCGGCGGCGAGGAATCCGAGCCCGCCCGCCTCGGACACGGCGGCGGCGAGCCGCGGCACGGAGACGCCGCCCGCCATGGGGGCCTGCACGATCGGATGAGGGAAGAGATCGGTCAGTGCGGAGGACATGACGGCATGTTGTCACGTCCTCCGGACAAGTCCGAATCCGATCTTCACACGGCTCAGGTGCGGCCGTTGAAGGCGTCCTTCAGCCGCGAGAACAGCCCCTGCTGACCCGGCTGGAACTGCCCCGTGGGCCGTTCCTCGCCGCGTAGCTTGGCCAGCTCGCGCAGGAGGCGTTCCTGTTCCGGGTCCAGCTTGGTCGGGGTCTGGACCTCGACGTGGACGATGAGGTCGCCCCGGCCGCCGCCGCGCAGGTGGGTGACGCCCCGGCTGTGCAGCGGGATCGACTGGCCGGACTGGGTGCCCGGGCGGATGTCGACCTCCTCCATGCCGTCGAGGGTCTCCAGCGGGACTTTGGTGCCGAGGGAGGCCGCCGTCATCGGGAGCGTGACCGTGCAGTGCAGGTCGTCGCCGCGCCGCTGGAACTGCGAGTGCGGGAGTTCGTGGATCTCGACGTAGAGGTCACCGGCGGGACCGCCACCGGGACCGACCTCGCCCTCACCCGCGAGCTGGATCCGTGTGCCGTTGTCCACACCGGCCGGGATCTTCACGGTGAGCGTGCGCCGCGAGCGGACCCGGCCGTCGCCTGCGCACTCCGGGCACGGGGTCGGGACCACGGTGCCGAAGCCCTGGCACTGCGGACACGGCCGCGAGGTCATGACCTGGCCCAGGAAGGACCGCGTCACCTGCGACACCTCACCGCGGCCGCGGCACATGTCACACGTCTGGGCGGAGGTCCCCGGCGCCGCGCCCTCACCGCTGCAGGTGGTGCAGACGATCGCCGTGTCGACCTGGATGTCCTTCGTGGTGCCGAAGGCCGCCTCGTCGAGCTCGATCTCCAGACGGATCATCGCGTCCTGGCCGCGCCGGGTGCGCGAGCGCGGACCCCGCTGCGAGGCCGTACCGAAGAACGCGTCCATGATGTCCGAGAAGTTCCCGAACCCACCGGCTCCGAAGCCGCCCGCGCCACCGCCGCCGGCCTGCGAGAGCGGGTCGCCGCCGAGGTCGTAGACCTGCTTCTTCTGCGGGTCCGACAACACCTCGTAAGCGGCGTTGATCTCCTTGAACCGCTCCTGGGTCTTCGGATCCGGGTTGACGTCCGGGTGCAGCTCGCGCGCGAGCCGACGGAACGCCTTCTTGATCTCATCCTGCGACGCGTCGCGGCGCACGCCGAGAACGGCGTAGTAGTCCGTGGCCACTTACGACTCCGCCAGGATCTGTCCGACGTACCGTGCCACTGCGCGTACCGCTCCCATCGTTCCCGGGTAATCCATGCGGGTCGGTCCGACCACGCCGAGCTTGGCGACTGCCTCGCCGCCCGAACCGTAGCCGACCGACACCACCGAAGTGGAGTTGAGTCCCTCGTAGGCGTTCTCATGACCAATACGTACGGTCATGCCCGAATCCCCGGCCTCACCAAGGAGTTTGAGGAGGACGACCTGCTCCTCCAGGGCCTCCAGGACGGGCCGGATCGTGAGGGGAAAGTCATGTCCGAAGCGGGTGAGATTGGCGGTGCCGCCGATCATCAGCCGCTCCTCGTTCTCCTCGACGAGCGTCTCCAGGAGAGTGGAGAGCACTGTCGAGACCGTACCCCGGTCCTCGACGTCGAAGCCTTCGGGCAGGTCCTCGACCAGCTGCGGCACGTCGGCGAACCGGCGCCCCGCGACCCGGCTGTTGAGCCGCGCCCGCAGATCGGCGAGCGAGGCCTCCCCGAAGGGTGCCGGGCAGTCGACCATGCGCTGCTCGACCCGGCCGGTGTCCGTGATCAGCACGAGCATCACGCGCGCCGGGGCGAGCGAGAGCAGCTCCACGTGCCGCACGGTCGAGCGGGTCAGGGAGGGGTACTGCACGACGGCGACCTGTCGGGTGAGCTGCGCGAGCAGCCGCACGGTCCTGGCCACGACGTCGTCGAGGTCGACCGCGCCGTCGAGGAAGTTCTGGATGGCGCGCCGCTCGGGCGCGGTCATCGGCTTGACGCCCGCCAGTTTGTCGACGAACAGCCGGTAACCCTTGTCGGTCGGAATCCGCCCGGCACTGGTGTGCGGCTGGGCGATGAAGCCCTCGTCCTCCAGGACCGCCATGTCGTTGCGCACGGTCGCCGGGGAGACTCCGAGGTTGTGCCGCTCGGTCAGGGCCTTCGACCCGACCGGCTCCTCGGTGCCGACGTAGTCCTGGACGATCGCGCGCAACACCTGGAGCCTGCGTTCACTCAGCATCGCGCACACCTCCAGAAGTCGTCCCTTGGGCGCCTTGCCTGGCACTCTGTCCGTCCGAGTGCCAGCGCTCCCCGGCCAGTGTACGGCGGTGGGGTAGTCCCTGGGCAAGGCTGGTCCTGGCGGGACGGGTCGTACGGCTAGCGTCGCGGTATGACGGTGACTTGGGAAGAGCTCGGGTGGGAGCGGGTCGCGACCGGTGTGGGGCGGTGGCGGTTGCCCGGCTGGGACTGTACGGCGGGCCTGGTGATCGGCGAGGGCACGGCCCTGTCGGTCGACGCGGGCTCCTCTCTCGCGGAGGGCGCCCGCCTGCGCGTGCAGGCCGGGGAACTGGCCGGCCACCGTGTGACCCATCTCGCGCTCACCCACCCCCACTTCGACCATGTCCTCGGTGCGGCGGCGTTCGCGGGGGCGGAGGTGTTCGGCGCGGTCGGCGTGGAGACGGTGCTGGCCGGGCGGCTCGGCCGTGCGGAACTGCGGGCGGACGCGGTGCGCAACGGGCTGGACCCCGGGGTGGCCGACGAGGCGGTGGACGCCCTGGTGTCCCCCCGGCATCACGTCTCCGGCGAGTGGACGCTCGACCTCGGCGGCGGCCGCCAGGTCCTGCTGGCCAACGTCGGCCCCGGCCACACGGCCCACGATCTCGCCGTCCTCGTGCCCGGCACCCCGGAGGTCGTCTTCTGCGGCGACCTGGTCGAGGAGTCCGGCGAACCGCAGGCGGGCCCGGACGCCGTACCGCGGCACTGGCCCGCCGCGCTGGACCGGCTGCTGGAGCTGGGCGGCGAGGACGCACTGTACGTACCCGGTCACGGAGCGGTGGTGGACGCGGGGTTCGTGCGGGCGCAGCGGGACGCGCTGGCGGCCCGTTTCGGCGTGTCGTAGTGATCCCCGGACCGGTTCTCCTATCGTCATCCGAATGCGCCAGTACTCCGCCGACCTGACCCCTCCGTGGAAGAAGTCCAAGCCGGTACCGGAGGTGCCCGCCGAGCCCGGCCTGGTGGTCGAGGAGCCGGGCACCGGCTTCTGCGGCGCGGTGATCCGCTGCGAGGCGGGCACGGTGACCCTGGAGGACCGCTTCGGCAAGCACCGGGTCTTCCCGCTGGAGCCCCGCGGCTTCCTCCTGGAGGGCCGGGTGGTGACCTTGGTGAAGCCGTCAGGCGGTCCCGTACGACCGTCCCGTACCGCCTCCGGCTCGGTGGCCGTCCCCGGCGCACGCGCACGCGTGGCCCGCGCCGGACGTATCTACGTCGAGGGCCGCCATGACGCGGAACTGGTCGAGAAGGTCTGGGGCGACGACCTGCGCGTCGAGGGCGTGGTCGTGGAGTACCTGGAGGGCGTGGACGACCTGCCGGCCATCGTGGCCGAGTTCGCACCGGGTCCGGACGCCCGCCTCGGAGTCCTCGTGGACCACCTGGTGCCGGGCAGCAAGGAGTCCCGTATCGCCGCGTCGGTGACCAGCGAACACGCCCTGGTGGTGGGTCACCCGTACATCGACATCTGGGAGGCGGTGAAGCCGTCGTCCCTCGGCATCGAGGCGTGGCCGAGAGTCCCCCACGGCCAGGACTGGAAAACGGGAGTGTGCAAGGCGCTGGGCTGGCCGTCGGAGAACACGGGGGCGGTGTGGCAGGCGATCCTGAAGCGGGTGGGGTCGTACAAGGACCTGGAGCCGGAACTTCTGGGCCGGGTGGAGGAACTGATCGATTTCGTCACAGCTCAGTGACGCCCACCAGGGGCGCGGCGCTGTGTCGATGTGCGGCTCCGCCGCGCGGGCGCGACCAACCCCCCACCGGCCCGCAGACTCAGTCGACGAGATCCCGAACCACCGCGTCCGCCAGCAACCGCCCCCGGAGCGTCAGCACGGCCCGCCCCTCCCCGTAGGGCCCGGCCTCCAGCAACCCCTCCGCCAGCGCCCGCCGAGAAGCAGCCAGCCCCTCCTCGTGCAGCAAGGACAGCGGCGCCCCCTCCCGAAGCCGCAGCTCCAGCAGGATCCGTTCGACCCGCCGGTCCTCCTCCGCCAGCAGCTCGCGCCCGGCGCCCGGAGACCTGCCGGAGGCCAGCGCCGCCGCATACGCGCCCGGATGCTTCACGTTCCACCACCGCACCCCGCCCACGTGCGAGTGCGCCCCGGGTCCGGCTCCCCACCAGTCCGCGCCCCGCCAGTACAGCTCGTTGTGCAGACACCGGCCCGCTGCCGAGGTGGCCCAGTTCGACACCTCGTACCAGTCGAAACCGGCCTCCGCCAGCACCGAGTCCGCGATCAGATACCGGTCCGCGTGCACGTCGTCGTCGGTCATCGGGACCTCGCCGCGACGGATACGGCGGGCGAGCTGGGTGCCCTCCTCGACGATCAGCGCGTACGCCGACACATGGTCGGGACCGGCCCCGATCGCCGCCTCCAGGGAGGCCCGCCAGTCGTCGTCCGACTCGCCCGGGGTGCCGTAGATCAGATCCAGGTTGACGTGCGAGAACCCCGCGGCCCGGGCCTCCGCCACGCACGCCTCGGGACGCCCCGGCGTGTGCGTACGGTCCAGCACCTTCAGTACGTGCTGCTTCGCGCTCTGCATCCCGAAGGACACCCGGTTGAAGCCGCCCTCCCGCAGCGCGGCCAGGTACGCCGGGTCCACCGACTCCGGGTTCGCCTCGGTCGTCACCTCCGCGTCCGCGGCCAGCCCGAACTCGTCACGGATCGCCGCGAGCATCCGTACGAGATCCCCTGCGGCCAGGAGGGTGGGCGTACCGCCGCCGACGAACACCGTGCGGACCGGCCGCGGGTCGTCGCCGAGGACCTTCCGCGCCAGGCGGATCTCGTCGATCAGCGTGTCCGCGTAGTTGTCGCGGGAGGCCAGCACCCCGCCCGAACCGCGCAGCTCGGTCGCGGTGTAGGTGTTGAAGTCGCAGTAGCCGCATCGGGTCGCGCAGTACGGGACGTGCAGGTAGAAACCGAGGGGGCGGTCGGCCGACCCGGCGAGCGCGGACGCGGGCAGCGAGCCGTCGTCGGGGACCGGTTCGCCGTCGGGGAGTGCGGAAGGCATGTCCTCCATTGTCCAGCACCCCGGCGCACACCTACTCCGCCTGCAGCACCAGCAGCGCCAGATCGTCCTCCGGCGGGCGCGCCCCGAACTCGTGCACCAGCCGCTTGATCCGCTCCGCGATCAGCTCGGCGTCCAGTCCCGCGCACCCGGCGAGCGCCTCCGCGAGCCCGTCCTCGTCGTCGAACTGCCGGGGGCCGCTGCGCCGCTCGGTCACCCCGTCGGTGACGCACAGCAGGCTGTCGCCGGGCCGCAGCTCGAAGGTCTCACTGGTGTACGTCTCGTCCTCGACGACCCCGAGGAGGGTCTGCGGCCGCGCCACCGTGCGGACCTCGCCGGCCGCTCCGAGCAGCAGCGGCAGCGGATGTCCGGCGGAGGCGAGGGTGCAGCGCACTCCGCCGTCGAAGGGCGCGAGCTCGCCGTACAGGAGGGACAGGAAGCGGGTCTGCGGGCCGTCGCCGGGGTTCGTGGTGCGCCCGCCCGCGGCCACCAGGGCTCGTGCGGCCGCGTCCGCGGCCTCCGTCGCGTCGTCGAGGAGCAGCTGGTTGAGGCGGTCCAGGACATCGGCGACGCGGTAGCCCTCGCGGGCCAGCAGCCGGAGCCAGGGCCGGGCGAGACCGATGACCACGGCGGCCTCGGGGCCCTTTCCCTGGACGTCGCCGACGGCGAAGCACCAGCGGCCGTCGTCGGCCGGGAAGAGGTCGTAGAAGTCGCCGCTGGGTCCGCCCTTGTCGTACGGCTCGTACACCAGGGCGCTGCGCACGCCGGGGATCTCGGCGACCGCGCCGGGCAGCAGACCGCGCTGGAGCACCGCGCTGATGGTGGCCTGGCGCGCGTACTGGCGGGCCGCGCCGATGGCGAGCGCGACCCGGCGGCTGAGGTCCTCGACGAGCCCGGTGATCTCGTCGGGGAAGCAGACCAGCCCGGCCCGGCCGATGACCAGGGTGCCCAGTGGGCGGCCGCCGGCGGTGAGGCGGTAGGCGAGCGCGGAGCCGTGGGTACCGTGCGGGCCCAGTGCCTCGCCGGGCCAGGGGAACGGCACGGGGCCGGGGTGTTCCGGCCCGGACAGGTCCGGCGGCTCCTTCTCCAGCGCCTGACGCAGGTCCTCGATCCGGTTCTCGGAGCAGTGCCACACCCGGGCCAGCCGGGGCCCTGACAGCCCGCCCTCGCCGCGTCCCGGCCCGCCCCCGGCCTCACCCGGGCGCGGGGACCCCCAGCGTCCGGCGACCTCGTCCTCCAGCCACACTGCGCACCAGTCGGCCAGCCGCGGCACGATCAGCTGCCCGGCGAGCGCGGCCACCAGGTTCTCGTCGAGCTGCCCGGCGAGCAGGTCGGAGGCCTCGGCGAGGAAGGACAGGGCACCGCGGTTGAGCCAGTCCCGGTCCGGCTCCCCGTGGGACGCGGGCGCGGGTGGGTCCGGGGCCGGGGACGGGGGCGGTTCCGGGGCGAGTATCCCGGCGACCAGCAGGTCCCGCTCGTGCGCCTGCTCGCCGGCGTACGCCTGGATCCCGTCCAGGGCCTCCTTTCCGCCGGGCGGCAGCTGCGCCCACACGGTCTTGGCGCCGGTGCGGTAGGTGATGCCCCAGGTCTCGGCGAGGGCGGCGACCAGGCGCAGTCCGCGGCCGTACTCCGGTGTGCCGTACGAGGGTTCGGCGTCACCGTCGCGAGGGGCGCGCGAGGGGTGGTGGTCGAGGACCTCGATGAGGAGGGCGCCGGTGTGCGCCTCCAGGCGGCAGTCCAGTTCGATGTCGGTGCCCGCGTGCACGACGGCGTTGGTGACGAGTTCGCTGACGACGACCACGGCGTCGTAGGACTGCCGGTCGCTGAGGAACTCGGTGCCGGGAAGGGCGAGATCGGCCCATTCGGCGATCGCCGACCGTAACAGGGCCCGGGCCGAGCCCGGGGCGAGCTGACCGCCGGGGAGGTTGGCGTGGACGTGCGCCGGAGCGTGCGGCAGCGCGTCGCCGCCGTGCGCGGGCGGATCGGACGCACGGGCAACGGACTCCCGTTGCGCCGGAATGGCCCCCATGTCCGCCTCCCCGAGCAGTTCGGACGAATACACCTCAGTCGATGCGGACAGAGTGACAGACTGGCCACGCCCATAAGCGCCGAGTTACCGAAGTGGGCCGCCATGAGTGAGAACAGTGGTACGCCTGTGCTCGAAGAAGGACAGAACGCCGACCGGATTCGAGCATCGGATCTGCGTCCCCTGCTCGCCGCGATGACCGCTGCCCGGGACGGTGACTTCCGTCGGATGCCGGAGTCCGGGGACGGGATCGTGGCCGAACTGACAGCTGTCTTCAACCAGTTGGTGGACCGCAACGTCCACTTCACGGGCGAGGTCAACCGGGTGAAGCGGGAGCTGGTGCGGCACGGCCGGCTCGACGAACGGCTCTCCCCCAGCCCCGGGCAGGGGACATGGACCTCCCGGGTCAACGACGTGAACCAGTTGCTCGACGCCCTGGTGGCCCCGGCCGCCAACGCGACCCGGGTCCTGGACGCGGTGGCCGGCGGTGATCTGACCCAGCGGGTCGACCTGCACGACGGCAACCGGCAGCTGCGCGGTGATCTACGGCGGCTGGGCCGAGCCGTGAACAAGATGGTCGACCAGCTCTCCCTGTTCACCGGCGAGGTGACCCGGGTGGCCCGTGAGGTCGGCACCGAGGGGCGGCTCGGCGGGCGGGCCAAGGTGACCGGTCTCTCGGGCAGCTGGCGCGATGTGACCGAGGCCGTCAACACCATGGCCTCCCGGCTGACCGCCCAGGTCAGGGACATCGCCCTGGTGACCACGGCGGTGGCACGCGGCGACCTGACCCGCACGGTCACCGTCGAGGCGACGGGCGAGCTGCTCGAACTGAAGCTGACCGTCAACACGATGGTCGACCAGCTCTCCGCCTTCGCCGACGAGGTGACCCGGGTGGCCCGCGAGGTCGGCACCGAGGGGCAGCTGGGCGGCCGGGCCCAGGTGCGCGGGGTGTCCGGCGTCTGGAAGGACCTCACCGACAACGTCAACTTCATGGCGTCGAACCTGACGTCGCAGGTGCGGAACATCGCGCAGGTGACGACTGCCGTCGCCAACGGCGACCTGAGTCAGAAGATCACCGTGGACGCCAAGGGCGAGATCCTGGAGCTCAAGTCCACCATCAACACCATGGTCGACCAGCTCTCCGCCTTCGCCGACGAGGTCACCCGCGTGGCCCGCGAGGTCGGCACCGAGGGCAACCTCGGCGGCCGGGCCCAGGTGCGCGGAGTGTCCGGCGTCTGGAAGGACCTCACCGACAACGTCAACTTCATGGCGGACAACCTGACATCCCAGGTCCGCAACATCGCGCTGGTGTCGACGGCGGTGGCCCAGGGCGACCTCGGCAAGAAGATCACGGTGGAGGCGAAGGGCGAGATCCTGGAGCTCAAATCGACCATCAACACCATGGTCGACCAGCTCTCCGCCTTCGCCGACGAGGTCACCCGCGTGGCCCGCGAGGTCGGCACCGAGGGCAACCTCGGCGGTCAGGCCCAGGTGCGCGGAGTGTCCGGCGTCTGGAAGGACCTCACCGACAACGTCAACTTCATGGCCCTGAACCTGACTTCACAGGTCCGCAACATCGCCCAGGTGACGACCGCCGTCGCCAACGGCGACCTGTCGAAGAAGATCACGGTCGACGCCCGCGGCGAGATCCTCGAACTGAAGGACACCGTCAACACGATGGTGGAGCAGCTGCGCGCCTTCGCCGACGAGGTGACCCGGGTGGCCCGCGAGGTCGGCACCGACGGCCGCTTGGGCGGGCGGGCCCAGGTGCTGGGGGTCTCCGGCGTCTGGCGGGACTTGACCGACAACGTCAACTACATGGCGGACAACCTCACTTCGCAGGTCCGCAACATCGCCCAGGTGACCACGGCGGTGGCCAACGGCGACCTCTCCAAGAAGATCGACGTGGACGCGCGCGGCGAGATCCTGGAGCTGAAGACCGCCATCAACACCATGGTCGACACGCTCTCCTCCTTCTCCTCCGAGGTCACCCGCGTGGCCCGCGAGGTGGGCTCCGAAGGCCAGCTCGGCGGCCAGGCACGGGTCGAGGGCGTGTACGGCACCTGGAAGCGCCTGACGACCAACGTGAACGAGCTCGCCTCCAACCTGACCACCCAGGTCCGCGCGATCGCCGAGGTCGCCTCCGCGGTGGCCCAGGGCGACATGTCCCGCTCGATCACCGTGGAGACGCAGGGCGAGGTCGCCGAACTCAAGGACAACATCAACCTGATGGTGGCCAACCTCCGGGAGACGACCCGCGCGAAGGACTGGCTGGAGTCCAACCTCGCGCGTCTCGCCGCCCTGATGCAGGGCCACCGGGACCTGATGGAGGTCGCCGACCTGATCCTGCGCGAGCTGACCCCGCTGGTGAACGCCCAGTACGGGGCGTTCTTCCTGGCCGACCCGGACGAGGACGGCGCCTCTCTGCGCACAACCGTTCCTGCAAAGGGACTTGCGTTCATCGCGGGCTACGGCTCGGCGCAGGGCGCGACCGTGGACACCGGCGGCATGCCGGTCCACGGTCTGGTCCGTCAGGCGGCCCGCGAGAAGAAGCGGATCCTGGTGGAGGAGGCTCCGCCGGACTACATCAAGATCAACAGCGGTCTGGGCGAGGCCGCTCCGGCGAGCGTCGTGATCATCCCGATCCTCTTCGAGGACAAGCTCCTGGGCGTCATCGAACTCGCCTCCTTCTCCCGCTTCTCCGATGTCCACCTGGCCTTCTTCGACCAGTTCGTGAACACCATCGGCGTCGCCATCAACACCATCATCGCCAACTCCCGCACCGAGTCCCTGCTGGGCGAGTCCCAGCGCCTGGCGATGCAGCTCCAGGAGCGCTCGGACGAACTCCAGATGCAGCAGGCGGAGTTGCAGCGCTCGAACGCGGAACTGGAGGAGAAGGCCGCGCTGTTGGCAACCTCCTCCCAGTACAAGTCGGAGTTCCTGGCGAACATGTCGCACGAGCTGCGCACACCCCTGAACTCCCTGCTGATCCTGGCCCGTCTGCTGTCGGACAACCCGGACGGCCATCTCTCCGACCAGGAAGTGCAGTTCGCGACGACGATCCACCGGTCGGGAAGCGACCTGTTGCAGTTGATCAACGACATCCTGGACCTGTCGAAGATCGAGGCCGGCCGGATGGACGTACGCCCCAAGAAGCTGCCGCTCATCAAGCTGCTCGACTACGTCCACGCCACCTTCCGCCCGCTCACCCTGGACCGTGGGCTCGCCTTCGAGGTGGCGGTCGGCGAGGCCGTGCCGCGCGAGATGTACTCGGACGAACAGCGCCTGCAGCAGATCCTGCGCAACCTGCTCTCCAACGCGATCAAGTTCACCGCCACGGGCCGGGTCGAGCTGCGGGTGACCCGCATCAAGGATCCCGAGCACCGATACGTCCGCGACAGCGACGACGTGGTCGCCTTCGCGGTCTCGGACACCGGCATCGGCATCGCGCGCGAGAAACTTCCGGTGATCTTCGAGGCGTTCCAGCAGGCCGACGGCACGACCAACCGCAAGTACGGCGGCACGGGGCTCGGTCTGTCCATCAGCCGGGAGATCGCGGGCCTGCTGGGCGGCCGTATCGTCGCCGAGAGCGAACCCGGCAAGGGTTCCACCTTCACGCTCTACGTCCCCGTCGTCAGCCCCGGCCACACCGCGGCCGGCCAGACCACCGAGGACCACGCCCTGCCGGCCCCGGACGACCTGTCCACCGAGCCCTATCCCACCGCCCACGACGCCGAGGACTCCTGGCCCGCGCCCACCAGGCTGGAGGCGTGGAAGTCGGGCCGTGCGGGCCAGGTGCTGTCCGGCAGGCGCGTGTTGATCGTCGACGACGACATCCGCAACGTCTTCGCCCTCACCCATGTGCTGGGCCGCGTCGGCATGCCGGTCCTGTACGCGGAGAACGGCCGCGAGGGCATCGAGACCCTGGAGCGCAACCCGGACGTCGAACTCGTCCTGATGGACATCATGATGCCCGAGATGGACGGCTACGAGACCATCGCCGCCATCCGCCGCACCCCGCGCTGGACCGGCCTGCCCATCGTCGCGCTCACCGCGAAGGCGATGCCCGGAGACCGTGAGAAGTCGATCGCGCGCGGCGCCAACGACTACGTACCCAAGCCGGTGGACGTCGACCAGCTGCTGACCGTCGTGTGCGCGCTCCTGGACCCCGAGGGCGCCAAGACGCGGGAGCGGACCGGCGCCGAGGAGGCGGTGGTTCAGCCCACCGACGACTGAATGAGGCAGTCACATGAACGCTGAGGCAAGAACCGACGACAGTGCCGGCATCCTCCTGGTCGACGACATGGAGGACAACCTGATCGCACTGGAGGCGGTCCTGGGGTCCCTCAACGAACCACTGGTCCGCGCCCGTTCGGGCGAGGAGGCGATGAAGGCCCTGCTCCGCCGCCGGTTCGCGCTGGTCCTGCTGGACGTGCGCATGCCGGGCATGGACGGCTTCGAGACGGCGGCGAACATCAAACGCCTGGACCAGACGAAGGACGTCCCGATCATCTTCCTCACGGGCACGGACGACGACTCCGGCTTCGCCTTCCGCGGCTACGCGACCGGCGCCGCCGACTACTTGACCAAGCCGTTCGACCCGTGGGTGCTCCGCGCGAAGGTGAGCGTGTTCCTGGACCTGCACCGGAAGAACCAGCAGTTGGAGCGATTGCTGGCACAGCAACGGACGGACTACCAGGAGGTCGGCAGGCGACTGGCGGCCCTGGAGGACGAGTTGACGGAGTCTCAGCGTGTTCAGGTGAAAGAACTCCGGCACCTCCTGGAGAAACGGTGAGGTCTCTTAGGGGCGCGGGGCGGTGTCGATATGCGGCTCCGCCGCGTGGGCGCGACAAGCCACGACGCACCGCAAGCCGCCAAGCAGCCCCCGCCACCCCTCCCCTGACGCGCTACGCCTCCCGGGACCCCGCGTACATCTCGTCGATGAGGTGCTTGTACTCCCGCTCCACAACCGGCCGCTTCAGCTTCAGACTCGGCGTGATCTCACCGTGCTCCACATCGAGATCCCGCGGCAGCAGCCGGAACTTCTTGATCGTCTGCCACCGCTGAAGCCCCTCGTTGAGCTGCTTCACATACCCCTCGACCATGGACACCGTGGCGGGCGCGGCGACGACCTCCGCGTACGGCTTCCCTTCGAGCCCGTTCTCCTTGGCCCACTCCAGGATGGACACCTCGTCCAGCGCGATGAGCGCCGTGCAGAAGTTCCGGTCCGCCCCGTGCACCAGGATGTTGGACACGTACGGGCACACCGCCTTGAACTGTCCCTCGACCTCGGCGGGCGCGATGTACTTGCCGCCGGACGTCTTGATGAGGTCCTTCTTACGGTCGGTGATCTTCAGATACCCGTCGGGCGAGAGCTCACCGATGTCCCCGGTGTGGAACCACCCGTCGGCCTCGAGAACCTCGGCCGTCTTCTCGGGCAGCCCGTGGTAGCCCTCCATGATCCCGGGGCCCCGCAGCAGGATCTCGCCGTCGTCCGCGATACGGACCTCCGTGCCGGGCAGCGGCTTGCCGACCGTGCCGGTGCGGTACGCCTCGCCCGGGTTCACGAAGGAGGCAGCCGAGGACTCCGTGAGGCCGTAGCCCTCCAGGATGTGGATACCGGCGCCGGCGAAGAAGTAGCCGATCTCGGGTGCGAGCGCGGCGGAGCCGGAGACACAGGCCCGCAGGTTCCCGCCGAACGCCTCCCGGATCTTCGCGAAGACCAGCGCGTCGGCCACCTTGTGCTTGGCGCTCAGGCCGAAGGGCGCGGCGACGACCCCGGTGCGCCGGAAGTTGTCCTGGGTGGCCTTGGCGTACTCGCGGCCCACCTCTGCGGCCCACTGGAAGATCTTGTACTTGGCGCCGCCGCCCGCCCGGGCCTTCGCCGCGACCCCGTTGTAGACCTTCTCGAAGATGCGCGGGACGGCCGCCATGTACGTCGGCTGCACGACCGGCAGATTCTCGATGATCTTGTCCACGCGGCCGTCGACGGCGGTGACGTGACCGACCTCGATCTGCCCGGAGGTGAGCACCTTGCCGAAGACATGGGCGAGCGGCAGCCACAGGTACTGCACGTCATCGCTGCTGATCAGCCCGGTCGCGGCGGTCGCCTTCGCCATGTAGGCCCAGTTGTCGTGCGGCAGCCGTACACCCTTGGGACGGCCGGTGGTGCCGGAGGTGTAGATCAGCGTCGCGAGCTGGTCCTTGGTGATCGCGCCGACCCGCTCCTTGATCAGGTCGGGTTCCTTCTCCAGGCGGGCGGCGCCACGCGCCTCCAGCTCGGAGAGGGTCAGGATCCAGTCGGCGGTCTCGACACCGGCCGGGTCGATCACCACGACATGGGTGAGCGCGGGCAGCTCACCCCGCTTCTCGACCGCCTTGGCGAGCTGGGCCGCGTCCTCCGCGATCAGCACCCGGCTCTCGGAGTCCGAGAGGATGAACGCCGACTCGTCGGCGTTGGTCTGCGGGTAGATCGTGGTCGTGGCGGCACCGGCGCACATGATGCCGAGGTCCGCGAGGATCCAGTCGATCCGGGTCGAGGAGGCGAGGGCGACTCGCTGCTCCGGCTGTACGCCCAGTTCGATCAGTCCGGCCGCGATGGCGTACACCCGCTCCGCGGCCTGCGCCCAACTGAGCGACTTCCAGTCGTCCGGGCCCTGGCCGGAGGCCGCGGGCACCGGGTACCGGTACGCCTCGGCGTCCGGCGTGGCCGCAACCCGCTCCAGGAAGACGGTCGCCACACTCGGCGGGCGGTTCTCGATCAGTGTCTGTGTGTCGCTCACGACATCCTCCGGGGCCCGCGACAGTGCGGCTGGCTCTCAGGTTGCGGCTGTTGTTTAACTCGCGAGTAACTATCGAGCAGAGATCAGAGTAAAGCGCGGCCGACCCGTTCGTAAGGGGCGGCGGTCTGTCACTTCCTACAGAGCGCGACGTTACGCACGCGTAGGGGCCCGCCGCACTTTCGCACGACGGACCCCTTTCCATCCGATTCGACGGGTAACCGCCTGTAACCCGCGGTTACTTCTTGCCCTTGCCCGACCCCGCGCTGTCATCGCTGGAAAGCACGGCAATGAAGGCCTCCTGCGGAACCTCCACGGAACCCACCATCTTCATCCGCTTCTTGCCTTCCTTCTGCTTCTCGAGCAGCTTCCGCTTACGGGAGATGTCACCGCCGTAGCACTTGGCGAGGACGTCCTTGCGGATGGCGCGGATGGTCTCGCGGGCGATGACCCGGGAGCCGATGGCGGCCTGGATGGGGATCTCGAAGGCCTGGCGCGGGATCAGCTCGCGCAGCTTGGCGACAAGCCGTACGCCGTACGCGTACGCGGCGTCCCGGTGGGTGACCGCGGAGAAGGCGTCGACCCGGTCGCCATGGAGCAGGATGTCGACCTTCACCAGCTGGGCGTCCTGCTCGCCGGTGGGCTCGTAGTCCAGGGAGGCGTAGCCGCGGGTCTTGGACTTCAGGTTGTCGAAGAAGTCGAAGACGATCTCGGCGAGGGGGAGCGTGTACCGGATCTCGACGCGGTCCTCGGAGAGGTAGTCCATGCCGAGGAGGGTGCCGCGGCGGGTCTGGCAGAGCTCCATGATCGATCCGATGAACTCGCTGGGAGCGAGGATCGTGGCCCGGACGACCGGCTCGAAGACCTTGTCGATCTTGCCCTCGGGGAACTCGCTCGGGTTGGTGACCGTGTGCTCCTTCCCGTCCTCCATGATCACGCGGTAGACCACGTTCGGCGCGGTGGCGATGAGTTCGAGGTTGAACTCGCGCTCCAGGCGCTCACGGATGACGTCCAGGTGCAGCAGCCCGAGGAAGCCGACGCGGAAGCCGAAGCCGAGGGCCGCGGAGGTCTCCGGCTCGTAGACCAGCGCGGCGTCGTTGAGCTGGAGCTTGTCGAGGGCGTCGCGCAGCTCGGGGTAGTCGGAGCCGTCGAGCGGATAGAGACCGGAGAACACCATCGGCTTGGGGTCCTTGTACCCACCGAGGGCCTCGGTGGCGCCCTTGTCCTTGCTGGTGATGGTGTCACCGACCTTGGACTGACGGACGTCCTTCACACCGGTGATGATGTAGCCCACCTCGCCGACGCCGATGCCGTCGGCCGGCGTCATCTCGGGGGACGAGACGCCGATCTCGAGGAGCTCGTGGGTGGCGCCGGTCGACATCATCCTGATGCGCTCGCGCTTGTTGAGCTGGCCGTCGATGACACGGACGTACGTCACGACACCGCGATAGGAGTCGTAGACCGAGTCGAAGATCATCGCGCGGGCGGGGGCGTCCTTGACGCCGACCGGAGCGGGGACGTCGCGGACGACCCGGTCCAGGAGCGCGTCCACGCCGACACCGGTCTTCGCCGAGACCTTGAGCACGTCCTCGGGCTGGCAACCGATGAGGTTGGCGAGCTCCTCGGAGAACTTCTCCGGCTGGGCGGCCGGCAGGTCGATCTTGTTCAGTACGGGGATGATCTTGAGGTCGTTCTCCATCGCCAGGTAGAGGTTGGCGAGGGTCTGGGCCTCGATGCCCTGGGCGGCGTCGACGAGGAGGACGGTGCCCTCACAGGCGGCGAGCGACCGCGAGACCTCGTAGGTGAAGTCGACGTGCCCCGGGGTGTCGATCATGTTGAGGATGTGCGTGTTGGTCTTGTCGTGGGTCGGGGCCCACGGCAGACGCACCGCCTGCGACTTGATCGTGATTCCGCGCTCACGCTCGATATCCATGCGGTCGAGGTACTGAGCACGCATCTGGCGCTGTTCGACCACACCGGTCAGCTGGAGCATCCGGTCGGCGAGCGTGGACTTGCCGTGGTCGATGTGCGCGATGATGCAGAAGTTGCGGAGCAGAGCCGGGTCGGTACGGCTCGGCTCGGGCACGTGGCTGGGGATCGCGGGCACGCAGGGTCCTGATTCTTGAGGCGTCCGCAGTGTCTGCGGTCTCGGGTCGGATCGATACGTAGCCTCCATGGTCCCACGGGCGGGGACCGGCGACCGGTTTGGGCCACTCGCGGGGCCGCTGGTAGCCTGGGTGGCTGTGTCTCATGCCCTCTCAGCGCGAGGCACACCTTCAAGAAATCACCCGGCACGGAAACCGGGGCCTCCTTACCCGGAATCCCTCTGGCCCGTGCCTGAACCTGTAGAGGCTCATTCGTGGCGAACATCAAGTCCCAGATCAAGCGGATCAAGACCAACGAGAAGGCTCGGCTGCGCAACAAGGCCGTCAAGTCCTCCCTGAAGACCGCGATCCGCAAGGCCCGTGAGGCCGCTGCCGCGGGTGACGCCGAGAAGGCCACCGAGTACCAGCGCGCTGCTGCGCGTGCGCTCGACAAGGCCGTCTCCAAGGGCGTCATCCACAAGAACCAGGCCGCCAACAAGAAGTCGGCGCTTGCTTCGAAGGTCGCGGGCGTCTAAGCCTGACTTTCTGATCTGACCGGTCCCGTCGCTACGGGACCGAGCTGCCGGAAGGACCAGAGCGGGCCCTCTCTCATCCGCTCCCGACCGGCCCCCAGGAGCCACGCGCGGCCTGCGTTCGCCACGCGGGCGTGACTCCGACATCTTGAACCGAAGACCCCGGCCGCCGCCCTTTCTCCGCCTCGACATGCGACAGCGGGCGGGCCACCAGCCACCGCCGCAGCCCGAACAGCAGCGCCTCCGCGA